>JAYVXS010000130.1:0-17335 GCA_043784965.1 Bdellovibrionales bacterium | reverse complement strand
AGCTTTCTAAGCTTTAAGATACATTCTCAGTCGCCACAAGATAGTCTTGCCATCTAGTCAGTAATTGCGGAGTCATATGAGCAAGGCACAGGGTCCCGCTGCTGGCGGCTTCGCGCTTGGTGACTTGAGTTTCACGACTCAGCTCATATATTTTATATTCTTCTGATTTAGGAAAGAAGAGTTCAACTTCTTGATAGAGCGCCTTTACCGTCTCGCTCATCATGCGTTTGAGGCGATCAATGCCTTCGCCGGTTTGAGCACTTATAAACACTCTTGGAAAGGCGTTCACTTGAAACTGCCTCTGAAATGGCGCCTGATCAATTTTGTTAAAGACGTGAATGATTGGTTTATGATGCCAGTTAAATTCTTCGATGAGTTTTTCGACAACTTCAACTTGCCGGACCATCAGCGGATTTGAAAGATCCACCACATGTAGTAAAATATCAGCCTCGTCAGTTTCTTCTAGGGTTGCTTTAAAAGCTTCAATGAGATTGGTTGGGAGCTTGCGAATAAATCCCACAGTATCCGTAATGACAGCATGAATCGGGCCATCAGGCAAAAATACTTTTCGCGTCGTCGGGTCGAGTGTCGCAAAAACCTGATCCTGTACAAAAACTTGACTCTGAGTGAGCTGATTAATCAGGGTCGATTTGCCCGTATTGGTATAGCCAATCATTGCAAAGCTTGGCGTTTTATTTCGTTTGCGACTGGCGCGGTGTTGGGCGCGATGTTTCTTAACATTTTCAAGTTGTTTTCTAATTTGCTTCATGCGGTCTCTGATGCGCCTGCGATCGAGTTCGAGCGCGGTCTCGCCAGGACCTTTGTTGCCGATCGCACCACCTTGCCTTGAGAGTGACCCCATCCATGCATCAACCATCCGAGGAAGTTGATCGAGCATTTGTGCAAGCTCAACTTGAAGTTTGCCTTCATGAGAATGCGCACGCATTGCAAAGATATCCAGAATGACTTGATTGCGATCGAGTACCGGCACCAGCAAATCTTGTTCGAGATTTCGACATTGAATGCCTGAGAGCTGATGATCAACGATCACCATGCTTGCAGATGATTCTTTGACCAGAGATTTGAGTTCTTCGACTTTGCCAGAGCCCAGAAGGGTGGCCGGATGATACTGTGTGAGCAGCTGTGTAACGGAGCCAACTATTTCGCAACCAGCGGCTTCGGCAAGCTCTTCAAGCTCGCAGAGATTTTCTTTTAATTCCGTGAAGGATTCAGTTTTGAGTCCAACTCCGACAACTATTACTCGTTCACGTTTAGAAATGCTTGGTTTAGTTATTGCTCATCCTTCCCAACCTTAAAAAACAGCTTAAAATATAGCCTCCAGCGGTTTTAAGTTATGAAAACACACGCCAAAGGCAATCCTCGCCAATGACATGTGACACACTCATATTTTACTGAGAATTTGCACAAAGCACAAAAAAAATCTCAAAATAAGATATTTCTTTCTCCAAATGGGCCAAGGTCTAGTTAAAACCTCTGCACTTAGCTTTTTTGCTAATGGGGGCTATTAAATTTTGCCGCACTTCTGATCCCAATCCCAGGCGGATTGAATGATCGAATCGAGATCTGATAATTTGGGTTCAAAACCTAATATTTTCTGAGCTTTTTTAATGCTAGAAATGAGCCTCGCGGGATCACCAATTCGCCTTGGATGTAGTTTCGTTTGAATTTTTTGGCCAGTGATTCGTTCAACTTCGGCAATGACTTCTCTGACTGAAAACCCACTGGAGCTTCCTAAATTATAGTCTTCAAAACCTACTTTATAGTTGAGTAGTCGATTCATTGCAATGGCGTGCCCCCTGGCTAGGTCTGAAACATGAATATAATCGCGGATACAGCTTTTATCTGGCGTCGGATAATCGTCGCCAAATATAGATAGGATCGCTTGCTCACGAGCGGCTTTCAGCGCTAAAGGAATTAATCTGGTTTCACGTTTGTGCCACTCTCCAGTTCGACATTTAGGGTCGGCACCGGCAGCATTAAAAAAACGAAGTACGATGCATTCAAGTCCTTGAGTAGCAGAAAGTTTTTCTAGGTGTTTTTCGCTGGCGAGCTTAGACGCTCCATAAGGGCTAATTGGTCTTTTCGGCTGAAGCTCGTCGATCCAATCTACCGCTGCTTCTCCGAAAACTGCACAGCTCGATGAAAAAATAAATTTCTTAACGCCAAACTCAATTAAAGTATCAAGTAAGCGCTCAGTTTGTCTGACATTGTTTGCAAAATATTCTTCGGGCCGTTTAAAGGATTCGGCAATTTCGGTAAAGGCCGCAAAGTGCATAACACAATCAAAGCTCTCTTTTTGTAAGAGTTGACTTACAAGCTTACGGTCTCCCACGCGCCCTTCTACAAAATTTTTCGTCAGGATGAGTTCTTTTCGCCCGGTAGAGAAATCGTCAATAACAAAAACTTGATGGCCTTGATCGAGCAGAAAAGCACAGGTGGTGCTGCCGACATAACCGCCGCCTCCTGTAAGTAAGATTTTTGCCATTCAGCCTCAATCAAATCGTCTTGGTCGGATTGCTTTCTTTAAAGGCCTGGGCCTCAAGAGCAGTCATGACAATTGAATTGAAAACATCGTCGACCGTGCCGGTACGCTGTAAAACATTGGCAGCTTTTTTTATTCCCATCAAGAAAGGTCCGATGACTTCGCCGCCACCTAATTGTTGAACCAATTTGTAGGCGATATTGCCAGCATCTAAATTTGGGAAAACTAAAATATTGGCGCCATTCTTAATTTCGCAAAATGGAAAAATACGTTTTACAATATCTGGATTGACAGCCGTGTCGGCCTGCATCTCGCCATCAACGTTGAGGTGAGGGTGATTCTTGCGAACGATTTCTACGGCCATTTGCATTTTTGAAGGATTATCTCCGCTACCGGTAAAATTTGAGTATGAAAGCATAGCGATACGAGGTTCAATGCCAAAATACTCGGCAACCCGAGAGGCGTGAATCGCAATACTCGCGATTTGTTCAGCCGTCGGACTGATATTTACAGCTGTGTCGGTAAAGAAAATCATCCGATCTTTAAGCATGACAATATTTAAGCCAGATGCGGTTTTTCTTTTGCCCGCGCCGATAATCTGAAGAATTGGCGTTACACAGTCCGCATAATTTTGGGTTGCCCCGGTAACCATTGCATCCGCCGCACCCGTATCAAGCATCATTGCGGCAAAGTAATCGGGATTTCTTAAGAGGCGCTCGGCTTCGCGCAGCATTATGCCTTTGCGTTTTCGCTTTTCATGTAAAAGCTGAGCAAACTCCTTGAATTTGGGGTGATCAGCAGGATTGATTATCTCAACGTCTTTCATATTATCAAAGCCCAATTCCTCAATGCACTTTCTCACTTCAGCTGGCGCACCCAATAATACAGGAATCATAAAATTTTCATCCATAGCGCGATGAACAGCTCGGATAATTTTGGTGGAGTCCCCTTCCGGAAAAATAATTTTCGGAAGGCTTAAATTCTTAGCTACTGCCTGATCAGTTATGCGGTGAATTATCGACCTCACAAAGCTCGTCTTGACGCCTTGAAAGGACTCGAGCTTATCTCGGTACGCACCAAAATCAGTGATTGGCTTTCGGGCAACCCCTGAATCCATAGCCGCTTTTGCAACAGCCGGTGTCACCCATAGTAAAACTCGAGAGTCGAAAGGCTTTGGAATGATATATTCAGGACCAAATATAAAGGTCTGGCCACCATAGGCAGCCGAAACATTTTCGGGAACATCTTCACGTGCGAGTTTTGCAATTGCGTGAACGGCAGCAAGTTTCATCTCTTCGTTAATTTGCGAGGCCCGTACATCAAGTGCGCCTCTAAAAATAAATGGAAAGCCTAAAACATTATTCACCTGATTCGGAAAATCACTTCGGCCAGTAGCCATAATAACATCAGGTCGCGCTTTTTTCGCCGCGATCGGGCTGATTTCAGGATCAGGATTTGCCATTGCAAAAACTATCGGTTTATCGCCCATTACCATTAGCATTTCAGGCGTAACTGCACCGGCGACACTGAGGCCGATAAAGACGTCCGCGCCCTTCATCGCTTCGATGAGACTTCGATCTTTGGTTTCGACCGCAAATTGTTCTTTGTATTTATTCATGCCTTCTTTGCGTCCTTTGAAAATGACGCCTTTTGAATCACACATAATTAAATTCTTGGGGTTCACGCCAAGAGAGAGAAAAATCTTTCCACAGCTCACACTTGCGGCCCCGGCGCCATTCATTACGACTTTTATCGTCTCCATTTTTTTGCCGGTGACGATGCAGGCATTCAAAAGTGCGGCCCCGGAGATAATCGCAGTGCCATGCTGATCGTCGTGAAAAACCGGGATATTCATTTCTTTTTTTAATCGCTCTTCAATTTCAAAACATTCTGGGGCTTTGATATCCTCAAGATTGATCCCGCCAAATGTAGGCTCGAGAGCTTTGACCGCCTGAATAAACTCTTCAACACTCGAGGTTTTCATCTCAATATCAAAGACATTGATGTTGGCAAACTGCTTAAATAATACCCCTTTGCCCTCCATAACCGGCTTGCTAGCGAGCGGACCAATATCACCTAGACCTAAAACTGCGGTGCCATTTGTAATGACTCCGACAAGATTTCCTTTAGTTGTATAATCGTAAACTTTATCTGGATCTTTAGCGATCTCTATACAAGGAGCTGCCACGCCCGGTGAGTAAGCAAGAGAAAGCGCTTTTTCAGTTGAACAGGATTTTGAGGATACGACCTCGACCTTTCCGGCAGGATATGAGCTATGATATTCGAGAGCTTCTTTATCAAAATTGTTCATCTTAGAAAAATCTCCATGGTTTAGAGCTTGAGTCTCATAAATCCTCGCGCCATTGTCAAAGTCTCAAGCCCTGGGAGTCATCTCGCGTAAAGCAAATTTCTTAAGCATCTTTTTTTGAGAGTCTGGCCTTTGCGCATCTGGCTTTGTGTCCAGTATGAAATTAAGCGGGCCGGCATTTAGTATCCGGAATATTTTTGAAGGAATCTCGAAGCGAAGAATTGCTCTAGAGAAAATCCTTGATAGGCGGCTTTCTCAGGGAGCATGATAAGGGCTTCAACCCGGCGAATATCTAAAATAAGGAGTCCTTAAAAATGTCGCAAAATCAAAAATCATCAGACGACGTCGTTATTGTAGATGGACTGAGAACACCATTTGCCAAATCTGACACCAAACTTAAAACTGTGCATCCCGCAGAGCTTGGTCGAGTGGCGCTTAAAGAACTCATTGAAAAAACGAACTTAGATGTCAATGTGGTCGACGAAGTCATTATCGGCAATACCGGCTCCCCAAGTGACGCGGTTAATATTTCTCGCGTAATTGCACTCAATGCAGGGATTCCGCAACGTGTCCCAGCTTTTACGGTTCACCGTAATTGTGCATCAGCTCTCGAAAGTATCGCCGATGGATATGAGAGAATTAAGTCGGGTACAGCTGAATGTGTCATCGCTGGTGGCACCGAATCGATGTCGCAAATGCCACTCATTTTTTCAAAAGAATTCACCAGAATTTTTGCTGAACTTGGTAGTGCTAGAACCACCGGACAGCGATTGCAAGCAATTGGATCTTTACTAAAAGCCGATATTCAACAAGTGGTTGAACTGGTCACAACTGGCCCAATGCAAAGTGCGCCTCATAAGCCACGTATTGCCATCGTTGAGGGCTTAACAGATCCTTTTGTTGGCAAAAATATGGGTGAGACCGCTGAATTAATCGCCAAAGAATTTCATATTACTCGAGAAGAGCAAGATGCCTTCGCCCTACTGAGTCATCAGAAGGCAGTTGCGGCACAAAAAAATGGCAATCTTGCGAAAGAAATCGCGCCGATATTTTTGCCGCCACAATTTAAAGAAGTTGTGAGTGAAGATATTGGTCCGAGAGAAAGTCAGTCACTTGAAGCTTTAAAAAAACTAAAACCAATCTTTGATCGCAAAAATGGCTCGGTGACGGCTGGCAATGCATGCCCATTGACCGATGGCGCCGCGATGCTAATTTTAATGAAGAGATCAAGAGCTGAAGCACTTGGCTATAAGCCAATAGCAAAAATTCGTGGCTATGCTTTCGCGGGTCTAGAGCCAGAACGTATGGGTCTCGGCCCAGTTTATGCTACGCCACGAGCCTTGAAGCGTGCCGGACTTACGATGAAAGACATTGGCTTGGTCGAACTCAATGAAGCTTTCGCGGCTCAAGTTTTGTCTTGCATGAAGGCCTTTTCATCGGACGAATTTGCGCAAAAGAAATTGGATTTGCCGGCAAAAGTTGGCGACATTGATCCTAATATTTTAAACGTCAATGGGGGCGCAATCGCGCTTGGTCACCCCGTTGGGGCAACTGGCACCAGATTGGTTTTAACTCTAATGAAGGAGATGCAGCGGCGAAAGGTGCAGTTTGGATTAGCAACTTTATGTATCGGTGGAGGCCAAGGCGGCGCAATGATTATTGAGAACGAGGGTTAAATTATGAGTATAGAAGAAAGTCTGCGTATTAAAGCGGTTGGCGATATTGCCATTATGGAATGGGATCTCGTCGGTGAAAAAGTAAATAAGATGTCGGCTCCCATTCTGATGCGTTTGCGAGAGCTTCTCGAAGAAATTCAACAGAGTAAGTATAAAGCGTTGATTATGATTTCTCGTAAGCCTGGCATTTTCATTGCTGGAGCTGACATCGAAGAAATCAGAGCGCTTAAGAAAAAAGAAGATTTTGAAAAAGCTCTTAATGAAGCGCATCAGATTTTTAATAAAATTGAGGACTTGAAAATACCGGTGATTGTGGCAATTCATGGCCAATGCCTCGGCGGCGGCTGTGAACTTTCGCTCGCCTGTGATTATCGAATTGCAACGGATGACCCAAGTACTCGAATTGGTTTACCTGAAGTGAAGCTCGGTATTATTCCTGGTTTTGGTGGCTGTATTAGGCTGCCGCGTGTTGTTGGCCTTCAGGCTTCGCTTGATATTATTTTGGCAGGCAAGACAGTGGATGCAAATAAAGCCCTTCGCATTGGGCTCGTCGATCAGGTTGTGCATGTTAATTTTCTTGAAGAGGCCGCGTTGAAAATGGCCAATGAGATCGCTTCAAAGCCAAAACGTAAAAAGCGTTTTCATGCGGTAAAGCCAATGGATCGCATTTTAGAGAGTAGGCTTGGCCAGCATTTGGTTTTCAAACAAGCACGTAAAACCGTGATGTCACAAACTAAGGGCAAATATCCGGCGCCCCTAAAGGCGCTTGAGGTCATTCAGAAAACTTATGGATTCACCCGGCGAGATGAGGCGCTTGAGATCGAAAAGCAAGCTTTCTGCGAGGTTGGAATTACAGAAGTGAGTAAACATCTTATAAATGTTTTTTTCTTGATGGAAAGTGTGAAGAAAAAAACGGGTGTAGCTGAAAGCGTAAAGGCTAAAAAGGTTTCGAAGATAGCTGTCTTAGGGGCGGGAACTATGGGCGGTGGAATTGCTTATATCGCTGCTGACAAAGGCATAGAGGCTAGGCTAAAGGATATTAATACCGATGCCTTGTCGCGCGGCTTTGTGGCAGTACAAGACATTTTGGGTAAATTAATTAAGAAGAAAAAAATCACAAAATATGATTATCAAAGAAAAATTAGTTTGATTTCTGGGACTACAGATTACTCTGGGTTCAAATTGGTTGATGTTGTGATCGAAGCCATCGTTGAAGATATGAAAGTTAAACAAAAGGTGATTGCAGAATTGGTAGGGCAATGCCGGCCAGACTGTATCATAGCAACTAATACTTCGAGCTTAAGTGTAAATGAAATGGCAAAGGCACATCCAAAGCCAGAAAATTTTGTTGGCATGCATTTTTTCAATCCGGTTCATAAAATGCCATTAGTTGAAGTCATTCGTGGGGAGAAAACCAGTGATGAGGCAACCGCCACGATTTTTGAGCTTTCAAAAAAGCTCGGTAAAATTCCGGTGGTGGTAAAAGATGGTCCCGGCTTTTTAGTGAATCGCTTGCTCATGCCCTATCTAATCGAGGCGGCATTTTTGTTAGAAGAAGGAGCGAGCATTGAAAAGGTAGATGAGCTCTATGTTGAAGACTTCGGAATGCCGATGGGGCCATTTACACTAATGGATGAGATCGGCATCGACGTATGTGGTAAAGTGGTTAAGATTTTTCATGAAAGCTTTGGCGATCGCGTACAGGTTCCACCTTCAATGAGTAAACTTGTTGAACTGAAGCGTTTGGGTAAGAAAACTCAAAAGGGATTTTATCACTACGATGCAAATGCTAAACGTGGCGGAGTTGACTATAGCGTATACGCGGCACTTGGTCTCAAGACGCCAACAGATTTGATAAGTGACAAAGACATTGTTCAACGCGGAATTTTCGCGATGATCAATGAAGCTGCACTTGCCTTGATTGAAGAACATATCGTGGATACGCCAGAAGAAGTAGATCTTGCAATGATTATGGGAACGGGCTTTCCACCATTTCGTGGTGGACTTTTAAGATACGCCGACAGTGTTGGCACATCTTATATCGCCGACGAACTCGAAACCTATGCGACTAAATTTGGTGATCGGTTTAAGGCGAGTGTTCCACTTCGAAATATGGCGAAGACAAAACGAAGTTTTTACTAAGATGAAGTTTTTTTCTAAGTTGAAGAACTCAGGGGTGATTGCCCTTGAGTTCTATTTAGTTGCAGACAAAGAATGAGCAAGTCGGAATTTCAAAATTAAATTTTCCTGAGACTGCGGCTCCGCCACCGACAATAATTTTATTGGTAAAGCTTACGACACCAGTGAAGTTGGTTGCATCGTAATTACCCTGAAATTGAATGGTTCCGAAAGCGTCATTGAAGGTGACATTGGCAACTCCGCCGCCGGCAGTTCCAGTTGCTGTTGTCATTGGGATTTGGATGGGACCAATCACTTGTCCCGAGGTGGCTTGTTGACCGACAAAGCTGTCATAAATTCCGACAAGTAAACGACTGGTTGCTGCGATCGCTGTTCCCGCTGGGGCAGTTGTTGGTTTGCCTGATGAAAGGCTGACCTTTGCACCAAAGGCGATTCCAGTATTGTCGGGAGTTCCGCCATCACTGTTGTATACTGAACCTAAGGCATTGGCAGTGATAGTTGCGCTGGCAAGACCGGCAGCGGCCAATTGAAACTCAGACTGACTACTCCACCAAAAAAGACCTTGAAGAACGATGTCGGTATTATTTTGCGCGGCGACAGCTCCGGCGCAGCCAGCTGCGTTTCGCACATCACATCGACCAGCGGCAGTGCCAGGTTCATCTTTCTTTCCACATGACATAAAGATCAATGCTTGTAGAAGCAGAAAGCTTAAAAATTTCTTATTAAATATTTTCATGGGATATTCCCTTCCTGATTATTTCTTTCAATATATTTAGATATCGCAAGAAGAATACCGCAAGTGCTGGGGTAGGGGCCTCGTAAAATTCATTTGGCTGAGAGGATTGATCTCAAAATGAGACATAGGCCTGTTAGGGTTTTTCAATTGTCTAAACTGTGGACAGTTGGTTTTCAATTGCGATATAGGCAATTGCTCGGTTTGGATCCGTATTTAAGATTCGCTCAGCTGAAATCGAGGCGGAGAAGCCGTCAAGACAACTAAAGGCAATGGTATTTTCTGGCTCAATTTTAAACTCTTTAAAGAGCTGCGAAACAGGAATTGCCGAATAAGTTCTTCTTTTATTATTATAAGCCGGATCATGCTCAATAGTGAGTTTTTTTATATTTAGAGAGGTCAACATATCTTGTTGTGAAAACTTTTGTATGCGGCTGCCAGATTTGATACTTAGGAATGCTTCGGATGTTTTTTTTGCATTTGCAGATAGGATGAGACTCCAGCAAAATATTATGAGAAATATGGCGAATAATGGGTGCAAGGAATGGTATTTTTTCAGTGGCTTTTTTTGAGAGTTCAATTTACTTGTCCTTCTTTTGCTATTAGTTTAGCCGCACTAACTTACTGTTCTTTTTCGCTTGGTCTATTTTACCAGGCGATTCTCGGTGAGATGTTTTACCACCCCTGGGTCAGCAAGTGTTGAGATGTCTCCAAGTTCCCCGGGCTTGTTCTCGGCAATTTTTCTTAAAATCCTTCGCATGATTTTGCCAGATCTTGTTTTCGGTAAGCCTGGCGCCCACTGAAGTAAATCAATACTGACAATGGCGCTGATTTCTTGTTTAACAAATCTAACAAGTTCTAATCTAAGCTCTTCGCTAGGTGTAATGCCATCTTTGAGAGTGACGAAAGCATAAATTCCTTGGCCTTTTATGTCATGAGGAAATCCGACGACTGCACTTTCGGCAACACTTCGATGAGCCACGAGTGCGCTTTCAATCTCTGCCGTCCCTAAGCGATGACCCGAAACATTGATCACGTCGTCCACCCGGCCGGTGATCCAATAATAGCCGTCTTGATCACGTCTACAGCCGTCAGCAGTAAAATACTTACCCGGATAGGTAGAAAAATAAGTCTGCTCAAAGCGTGCATGATCTTTATAAACGCTACGCATTTGTCCCGGCCAAGATTCAGTGATGCATAGGTTGCCGCTGGCAGCACCCTCTAGTACCAGACCCTTCTCATCAACCAACTGAGGATTCACTCCAAAAAATGGTAGAGTGGCTGAGCCTGGTTTTAAATCGGTTGCGCCTGGTAGAGGCGAAATTAGAATTCCACCGGTTTCAGTTTGCCACCAGGTATCGACGATCGGGCAACGCGAGTCTCCGACGTTTTCATAATACCACATCCAAACTTCGGGATTAATGGGTTCGCCAACAGAGCCTAATAGTCTTAAACTCTTTCGTGAAGACTTTTTAACATGTGCTTCACCTTCTCGCATGAGTGAGCGAATAGCAGTGGGGGAAGTATAAAATAAACTCACTTTGTGCTTATCGATCACATCCCAAAAACGAGAGAAGTTGGGATAGTTCGGCACGCCCTCAAACATCAAAGTGGTGGCACCATTGGCAAGTGGGCCATAAACAATATAACTATGCCCGGTAACCCACCCAACGTCTGCCGTGCACCAGAAAATGTCGCCATCTTTATAATCAAAAACATACCGATGGGTGAGGCTAGCAAAAACCAAATAACCAGCGGTGGTGTGGAGCACGCCCTTTGGTTTATTGGTCGAGCCGCTCGTATATAAAATAAATAGTGGATCTTCAGCGTCCATCACCTCTGGCTCGCAAACCGTGCTCTGCTTTGCGATGAGCTCATTATACCAAAAATCTCGGCCCTCAACCCAAGAGACAGGGCGGCCCGTATGTTTCACGCACAATACTTTTTTAAATGGAATGCCAGTGTTCGCAAGTTTTTTCAGCGCTTCATCGACATTTTTTTTCATGTCGATAAACTTACCACCGCGGACGCCTTCATCTGCCGTAATGATAAATGAACTTTCGCAATCCTCAACTCTGCCGACAATTGAGTCAGCTGAAAATCCACCAAAAATGACAGAATGAACGGCACCAATGCGGGTGCAAGCAAGCATGGCGTACGCCGCTTCAGGAATCATTGGCATATAAATAGTGACTCGGTCGCCTTTTCTAACTCCCATTTCTTTAAGTGCATTGGCCAGCCTATTCACTTGATTTGAAAGCTCTCGGTAAGTGATCTTTTTAGCCTCTGCTTGTGGATCATCACTCTCAAAAATAATAGCAGTCTGATTGGCTCGCTTTGCGAGATGTCGATCAATGCAGTTTACTGAGACGTTGAGTTTGCCCCCAAGATACCAAGCTATTTTAACTGGAGAATGAAACGAGCAGTCTTTTACCTTACCAAAGGGCTTTATCCAGTCTAGACATTTTGCTTGCTCACCCCAGAAGGTTTCTGGATTTGAAATCGATTGCTGATACATTTCTTGATATTTATTTTTGTCGATCAGTGCTGATTTAGACCAAGCTTCTTTCACTTTAATTGTATGATTTTTACTGTTCGGCGCTAAAATATTCGCCTTTGTAATGTTAGAGTTTATGCTATTAGAATTCATATAACCTCCAGTTTGCGAAGCGACTCGAGCCAATCGAGAGTAGAAATTTCAAATTGAGTGCCTTCATCCATATTTTTCACAAGATATTTTTGTCTAGCGATTTCTTCTTCAGCCAATATAAGAGCAAATTTAGCTCCGACTTTATTGGCGCGTTTCATGCGCTTTCCCATATTACCTGAAAATGCCAAGTCACTGGCGAGGCCATTCATTCTAAGGGCAATACAGAGCTCAAGTGCCTTTGCCTCAAAAGCCTCGCTCATCGGAATCACCGCAATTGGGCGATGACGTATTTTAGGTTCCTCAATCATTAGCGCAAGGCGATCAACGCCTGCTGCCCAACCAACGCCGGGTGTCTTTGGGCCGCCAAAGGCCTCAATGAGTCCGTCATAACGGCCACCTGATAGAACAGCATTTTGTGCGCCAAGGTCTTCAGTGGTAAATTCAAAAACTGTGTGGCAGTAGTAGTCAAAACCTCGCACTAAATAATCATCGATGACGAAGTCTATTTTCAAAGTCTTTAGGCCATGACAAATTTCATCAAAGAATTGTTTCGAAGCCTCATTTAGGCTATTGCGAAAAAGCGGCGCGGATTTTAAGACTTCACGATCCTTGGGATCTTTGGAGTCGAGTATGCGTAGTGGGTTTTTTTCAACGCGATTTTGGCTCTCAAGAGAAAGCTCGGCAAATTGCGATTTTAAATATTTAAGTAGTGTTTCGCGATAAATATTTCGACTTTCTGCATCGCCAATCGAATTGATCTGTAGTTTTACTCTTGATATGAGGCCAATTTCAGTCAGCAATTGATGAGCACAGGCGATGCATTCAATATCTGCCTGAGACTTTTGCGCCCCTAGAAGCTCGATGCCCATTTGAAAAAATTGGCGATAACGGCCTTTTTGGGGACGTTCATAGCGAAACATTGGGCCATAGTACGAAAGCTTTACCGGCACTTCTTGCGCCATGCCCTCGTTGATAAAGGCTCTTGCGACGCCAGCGGTACCTTCAGGCCTTAGCACAAGAGAATCGCCATTATTGTCCTTAAAAGCATACATTTGCTTAGTTACCACATCACTCGTATCCCCAAGGCTATGAGTGAAAACTTCAATATTTTCTAGAATTGGGGTGGCAATTTCACCAAAACCAGCGAGTTCAGTGGTCAATTTAAAATGATCGTATAAAAAGCTAAAACGCCTTGTGTCGGCCGGGAGAAGGTCGCGTGTGCCTTTTACGGGTCGCAAATTCGAGTTATTATTCGCCATGGCGTCTCTTTCTATTAAACATTATCTATTAAACATTATCTATTAAACATTACCTATTAAACATTACCTATTAAATATTATCTGTTAACTATTAGCTGGCAAACTAATCGGCTGGCAATTGCTTAGTATCGCTACAATTGGACTCTAATAACATGTCTTAGGATCTAGCTAAGAAATTTTCTCGTCAATCAGAGATCTTTGTGAGAAATTATCAAGATGATTGCTAAGCCTATTACCAAAATAAGCGTAAATGTGAATAAGATTGCTACGATTCGAAATTCACGAGCTAAGAATTTGCCTGATCTATTGCAGGTCAGCCTTGATTTGATTAAATTTGGAGCACAGGGGATTACGGTCCATCCGCGGCCTGATGGCAGACATATTAGAAGAGAAGATGTTTACGCACTGAAGAAGAATTTGAAAGTAGAATTTAATATAGAGGGCTATCCATCCGATGACTTTCTAAAGATGTGTCAAGAGGTTGAGCCAGCGCAGGTAACTCTCGTTCCTGACCCTCCTGAAGCATTGACTAGCAACGCCGGCTTTGAAATTTCAAAGCAGACCAAGCTTTTGGAAAAGGCGATCTCAAATCTAAAAAAGTCCAAACTTCGCGTTAGTGTTTTTGTTGAGAATAATTTGCAAAAGAGAGATTTTGATTTTTTGAAAAGTATTGGCTGTGATCGCATTGAATTGTATACCGAAGAATATGCCGATCACTTTGGCACAGTTAGGCAACAAGAAGTTCTTGCGAAATACATTCACACCGCGGAGCTTGCAACCCAATCAGGTCTTGGCATCAATGCAGGACACGATTTAAATCTGAGTAATTTGGAGTTGTTCACGCGATCGATTCCAAATTTGCTTGAAGTTTCGATCGGCCATGCCTTGATTTGCGATGCACTTTATTATGGACTTCAAGAAACCATGCAAAAATATTTGAAATGCCTTAGACAATGAAATTTGCACAAAGTCTTTCTCAGCAAAAAATTGGCTTTGAATACACCATAGTGCAACTAAAGGGCGATGATTTTGTCAAATCAAGACTTCAAGAGTTGGGATTCATCAGAGGTGAAGATGTTTTTTTTAAATCTAAAATAATTTTTGGCGAACCACTAATAGTCGAAGTAAGAGGCTGCCAAATCGCGTTGAGATTGTTAGAAGCCGAATGTATTTTGGTTGAAATGAAAGCGGCATTGAAATGACAGAAAATGAATATGCCATCGCATTGGTTGGCTCACCAAACTCCGGCAAAACCACGCTATTTAATTGGCTGACCGGATCAAAATTCAAGACGGTCAACTATCCGGGGGCAACGGTTGAGTATTCAATAGGATTTTCACAAAAGCGCTATGGTGAAAGCCTACCGATCATGGATACTCCCGGAACTTATAGTTTAATTCCCAGATCGCCGGATGAGGTCATTGCCGTTCAAGCAATCTTCAAGCATAAAAATTTTGGGGTTTGCCCCTTAGTTGTCTCGGTCATAGATAGTACTCAATTTGTAAGACATTTACTTGTGACCATGCAGTTAATTAAATCTGGATTTAGAGTCATAGTGGCTTTGACTATGAGTGATCTCATTCGTGCGAAAGCTGAGCGCATTGATATTTTGAAATTGAGTGAGTTGCTTGGCGGCATACCAGTAGTTGAAATAGATGGAAAATTAGGCGGAGGCATTGCTGAGCTTTTAGCGATTTTACGAAGAGATTTGGACTTAACAACCGCTTCGAGGGTCGAAAGTCTAAAGTGGAGTGATGTCGACACCGAAAATGCTCTTCGTAGAGCCTCCCAAATTAGCGAGCAAGTATTTCACAAAAACCCTAGGCAAGTGATCCGCGATGCCAAACTTGAAACAGCTAAACTAGACCAGATTTTACTGCATCCAATTTTTGGTTTGATTATCTTTTTTCTGGTCATGAGTGCTTTATTTACCAGTATTTTTTGGCTAGCGAAACCACTTATGAATTTAGTCAGTGATGGCTTCGCGTTTGCCGGAGAGCAAGTTTTGGCGGCGGCACCGGGTAGCTTGTGGGCGAGCTTTGTTTCGGATGGCTTGCTGGCAAGTGTCGGCGCGGTTGTGACTTTTGTGCCACAGATTTTTATACTATTTATTGGGATAATAGCTTTTGAAGATTCGGGCTATCTTGCAAGAGCCGCCACTTTAATTGATAAGCCATTTTCTAAAATTGGGCTCAATGGTCGAAGTTTTGTTCCGATATTGTCGGCCTATGCTTGTGCTGTTCCGGCAATGATGGCGGCACGAACCATCAATTCGATGCGTGAGCGATGGATTACATTATTTATTATTCCGCTTCTTTCGTGCAGTGCAAGGTTGCCAGTATATAGTTTATTATTGAGTTTTCTTTTTCAAAAAGAACCCGCCTGGAAGGCCGGCCTTGCCCTCACCGCAATTTATTTTACCTCACTTGGAGTGAGTGTATTGGTTGCAGGAGTGGTCAACTACTTTTTAAAAATGCAGGGGCAGTCCTTATTTATGCTTGAATTGCCAATTTATCGGAAGCCGCGTTTTCGAAATGTTTTTCACTCTGCGATTACTAGAACCTATTCTTATTTACGGCGAGCCGGTCCTGCGATTTTCAGTTTTGCTTTAATCATGTGGTTGCTGACGACCTTTCCAAAATTTAATATTGAAGACCGGGTGGAGCGTCTAAGTGGCAGTTACGCGGCTTCAGTTGGCAGAGCCATTGAACCAGTATTTACTCCGATCGGAGGGGATTGGCGAACCGGAGTGGCCCTTATTACTGCCTTTGCTGCGCGTGAGGTTTTTGTATCAAGTCTTGCTGTTGTTATGGGAGTCTCCGAAGTTTCGCAAACCCAAGATAAGGCCTCTCAACAAGAGAACTTACTTAAGAAAATGGGGGCGGCGAAGAATCAAGAAGGGCAGCCACTATTCACTACGGCATCGGTCCTGGGGCTGATGTTGTTCTTCATGATAGCCTTACAATGCCTGTCGACTACTAGTATAGCGACTCGTGAAGTCGGCCTTCGTTTCGCACTTTTTCAACTCATAATATTTAATGTGGCGGCTTATATTTTGACCGTGGCTTTTGTTCAAGGTCTTCACCGAATAGGGATCGCCTAAGCTTTGGCCTCAATTATTTGATGAGGCTTAAAAAGTGACAAAAATTTTACCAAAAATTTCATTTTTTCAAAGTTGAGAACTTAATCTGCTGAAATAGGTGTTTTGAATTATAGTGCGGTCTCATACAAAGGGGTTTGCTATGAGTTTTTTAGCGTGGGTAATGATTTCACTTTCACTTTCTTTGGCTTCTTGGGCGGGGACTAAATTTCCTGAATTAAGGGCTGGTCAGTGTTATTCTGATCCAGAATCAAAGACCTATCTTTCAGGATTGAAAGCGGGTGGCGCGCAATCTTTGTCAATCGCCAAGGATATCGGATCAGAGCGTTTGAGTAAATTGGTCAACACTTCAGATACGCATAACTATTTTTGCCTGGTCACCTGCCAAAATTCAGCGGCTAAGCGGAGTACGCAGTGGGTGGTTCTTCAGGACAATCCATCCCACTTTTCAAATATGAATGGCTTCATTTGTACTGGTGTGCAAATTGAAAATGTCCAAATTGTAGGGAGTATTTATGGCCCGCAGCCGGTGGTCTCTGCTTTCTGGGCATTTGACAGTAGTTTGATTGAGCTTAGAGATTGGTTACGGGACACCAATTTTCACTTGCCAGAAGTCGCAGCAAACTCATTGTGGACACAATTGAGCTCGCAGCTAAATGTGGTTGCCGCTGCTTATGTAATGACCCAGTCTCCTCAGTTTAAAGATGCTGGGAAAAAGCTTTCAGAAATTGCAGCGCGAACTAGTAGCGGAAGGGAATTGCTAAAGACTTATATCCCTGAGCTAACTAAGGGTGCCTGGAAACTGAATTCAAGCGAAATGACCGCTCAAACATTGATTGATATGAACTTGAAAGCTTTCGGGCGCTTTTTAGAGTTTACCGATTTGTAAACCAATTTGTAAACCAATTTGTAAACCAATTTGTAAACCAATTTGTAAACCAATTTGTAAACCAATTTGTAAACCAAT
>JAYVXS010000129.1:0-5708 GCA_043784965.1 Bdellovibrionales bacterium | reverse complement strand
ATCAATTCATCTTTCAAAAAGCCATTTCCCGGTGGCCAAAAATTTAGTTTCAAAATTTCTGGCGACAATTTTATGGCCCCGCCGCGCATGACTGAGTTCTAAAAATCATTTCAAAAAATAAACTATTGTCTTTATTTGCGATGCTTTTGAAATGACTCAATGGCTTCATCTGGATCATAAGCTGGTGTTTCGACACGATTTCGCTCTTGACGATTTTGAATTCGAGTACTCATTGAAGGGCTAATTCGTTGGTCGACGTCCTTGGTTAAAAAGTATACCATATTATTTCTGCGATAGTTACGGTAAGCACATATCGCCTGATCTCGGGCCTCGGCTGACTCTTCTATACCTTTTACTTTAGTAGCCGCCAAAATTTCATCATAATTAATATTAAGATTATTAAATTCCTTTTTCTTCGCATTCGGAATTTCTCTCCAATAGTCGCTCATCAATTTTACGCCATGGCAAAGGCCAGGCTGCCCATTCATTGGCAGATCAAAGCGACCTCGCTTTAGAAAGGCAAGACTCTGTAAGCAAAAGGTATCGCGCCGACGCTTAAAGTCACCTTGAGGTGTATCACCCGGATTCATAATCAATGGATTGGTCGTGAATTTAACCGGATGTTTATCGGTATTTAAAATTGCCTCACCCAAACCAGTTGCCAAAGGCCCAAGGTAGCTCAATGCACCCATTATAAGTGGGTGATCTTCGCGTACCCCTGGATTGAAATTGGCTTCATTGAAAATATTTCGACGATTCATACTATTAACAACAGCTTGGGTAATATTTTTTCCAGAAAGTCTTAAGTTGTACATTAGGATGGTATTATAAAAATTATTAATAAACATTCCTTCTACCACTTCAATATTTGTCAAATTCATTTCTTGGGCCGATGACAGATCCGAAATGATATCGACTTTATTGGTAAAATGTGCGGACTTTAAAGTCTCAAGCAAATCTTTGCCTGAAATTGTCAGAAATTGTCGATCATAATCTTCTAGGCCGATTCCCGACTTAATTCTCAAAGTATACTCAGCACTAACAAAATTACTTAGAGTCCCGACCACAAAGCCATCTTTTTGCCAAAGTATATCAAACTGATTATAAACTTCATTGATGACATTCTTGTAGGCCTCTTCAACTGTCTTGGTATAGCCCGTTGCCGAGCGGTCTAACTTATTAAGCGAATCCAGTTTATCATAGGCAAATAAAATACGATCAAAACGATTTTGCGTACTGCGAATCGCCGGTACAATTTTAAGCATATCTGGATAAGCTTGACCCTTCATCGAAATGAATTTTTCAAGGTAGGTCAGATACATCGAAATGAATTCAAGACTATCTTTAACGCTGTAGTTTGTGCCGATCAACGAATCAACTGCGAGATTGACGCTATTTACGATCACTCTTGATTGATAGTAAGAGCTTGCTTTTTCGGTCGAAAGATCAATTAATGAATTCAATTTCTTTTGAATAGTCAAAAGATAGGTTGAGTCAAAATTTTTAAGTCTGGTAAAATTACTATTTGGATCTTGAAGTTTCATCCACACATCGCAAGTTGTTCCGGAGTCAGTTTTGTATATACACTCTGGTATATTGTTTTCTTCATCTAGTAAATAAAATGGCAAAATGATTTGATTTTTCGTTTGCAAGAAAAAGTTAATCGGCCCAATATTATTGAGCTCACCAATTCGATTTGATACACTCTGAATTGTGGTTATCAAAGCCTGCTTACGTGCATCTCGATCTGTTAATCTATTAATTTGAGTAAAAGACTCTGCCAAAACGGCCGGCAGCGCGTATGTCTTTTGCTTGAAAGCAGAGACCAGCGCCTCAGTTTGTGATTTAAATAGTCCATCAGTTTCCCAATTCGCATTCACACCGAATCCAACGGATTGAACCCAACGATAAATATTGGGCAAATGCACCGTTAAAATATAGTAGCCACTTAGAGGAGTATTACCGATTTGATCATATTGCTTGGATTCGTCAACGCTCGCCTTTAGGACTTTACTCTTGTCTTCCGGTACGTCTCGTTTAAACTCAGGCTTTTTCACCAGCCGCTGCATATCTAGAACTGAACAATACGACTCAGTCGAAACCTCCATAAGACATGATAGCGACTGATTGAGCTGAACTTGGTTGAGTCTGGCTAAGGCACCTGAGAATTTTTGATCGCGAATTAGATCCAATATACTTTTGATTAAGCCACTGGTATTCGGAGACATTCCCGAACCACTTCCGGCGATAGTCGCACCTACGTTTACAATTGAAGAAAGAATAATAGCAAACTCAGATTGACGACCAACCAAACAGCTGTCATAACCGGGCAATGCCTGCGCAAAACTTGCCAGATACTGAGCTGAACTCGACGCCGCTTTCGCGCCCAGTGAGTAAAAAGAACCACGCCCTCTAGCGCCTAACCTCAAAACATTTGATACGCGACTAAGCTGTCCTGACGTACCTGTAGAAGAATATGCACTCACCGCATTTCGCAGAGAATCCGCAGCAAATAACTTTTGCGCACTGCCAACAAATGGGGTCATATTTTGATCAGGTGACATGGCGATATTCGCAAGTGCCGCCATTTTGCTTTGATTCTGGGCCGGCGTGTCCCCCGTATCTGAATCCGTGCCATTCTCAAATATTGCGGACTGATCCTGTACACTCTGCAGGCCTGGAATCAGAGCACTCATGCCTTTGCACTCCGGATTATTAGCAAGACTGGTAACCGTCGCAATCAATTGCTGAGTAGCTTGACTTGCCCTCTGCGTCCATTGCCCTGCCGAACTACATGCTGGCCCAAAGGCATAAACATTAGGTGTAGTTGAGACATCAAATTCGGCGTAGGTTCCCGGAGAAAGGAGCCCAATCGTTGAGCTGACCAAAAGTAAAAATCCTGTTTTTCTAAATTTAATCATTGTACTGCTCCGGCATCGGCGACTTTCAAAAAGAGATCTTTGCATGATTTCTCTATTTCTGAATTTAAACTTCCGGTTGAATTTAAACTTCCGGTTGAATTTGAACTGCGGGTTGAGTTTGAACTTTGGGCGGATTTTGGCTTTAATTTTAAAGCCCGAAAACTTTTCTCAACTAAATGAGTAAGTGCTTTCGGAAACATTTCGATCCAATAAAATGGATTGAAATTTGGCACGCCACGATAGCTATATACACCTGGTTCATTTTGCTTATGCAGTAAATAGTGTTGCAATGCGGTTCCGAATGCCCAGACTCCAGCAACCCAAACTTCGCTAACAAGAACGCGGCCCAAATCCGTAAAAAATTCTGGCGAGCCCCATAAATGTGGGACACTATAAATCAGTCCTCCCAAACAAAAAAAGCTTCCAAATATAGCGATGCCGTTGAATGCTAAAAAATTAATTGGAGCATGAATGACCTTACTCGCAACATCTTTAATGCGAACTGCCGAGTCGCTCAATCTTTTCACCGCTCTAGGTAGCATCTCCTGCGAAATTCGATCTCTTAATCTAGAGGCTTGTTGAGGGTTTTGTGGCAAGGCTAGGCCGGCAAATTCTGGCGCCAAATCTACCCCTGCTCTTACCCCTTGGTTTTGATCATTGTAGGTAACTACGGCACGGCCTGCTGATATTGTTAGAGAGACTGTTAGGCCATCTGTAGGTTTATCTAGGCGAATCGTCACACTTCCCGAAGGCTCTGCGATCATCGTCAGCAAAGTTCCCTGGGCGGCAAGTCCTTTGGTTAATGCTGCCGTTTGCAAAGCCACATCCGGAGCAGCGGGCCGTTCTGGCAAAACCGCCTCAGAAAGACCTGGCGACGGCGGTGCCAAGACCTTAGATTCAGCAGCTAAAAGTGTAGACTGAAAAACCAGAGATATACTCAGGACAAGAGCCAGAACATTTGTGAAAGCAAAATTAATTTTATTCATATTATTTAGTACTCGCTGGAATAAAAGGAGTAACCGGAATAATCAGATCCACCGGGAAGTTCGGCAACACACGCTTATTGAAGAAAACATCAAGATAGAATTCAGCTGAACCGCCTTGGATCTTGGCATCGATAACATACTTTTGCCAATAAAATTCAATGTTATCACTCATCAACCTTATAACTTCTTGCTTCGTCTTATTTGGTAAATATGAAAAAATTGGCGCCGCTAGACGTGCTGCGAATTGGTTTTTAAAAAGATCTAACCATAGTTTTTTGCGTTCAACACTATTCTCGTATGGAACTTTTGCCCCTAGAATTTCAGCGCTTTGTGATGCCTCGATAAATTTATTGAATTCTAAAACCAGTGGATCTTTTCGCGAATACTTTGAAAAGCCAAATTCAGCCAAATCATTTTCTAATTTTTGCAGGCTTAGATCGCGCCTCAAAAGATCCGCTAAGATAAAGGTATAGTCACTATCATCTTTATTAAACAGATGCCGACTTGCATAATACATAATCTGATCGAGATAGGCAATACCACGACTCTCATATTTGTGAATGGATGCGCTGCCTGAACCAATAAGCCGAGCATCAAATTTTATCTGAGCTCTGGGCATCTCCTCAAGCTTACTACTTTCTGAAACTGGCTCAATTTGTTGACTATACGAAGTGATCAGACAATTATTTCGATCTGGTAGATCCGCCGCTAGCTTCTCTCCATTCATAATGTTGCCCAGTGGAGCAATCACCGATGTCATGCCGCTCTTATCAAAGTTTAATTTAGCGCCTATGGCTTTTTCTTGATCAGCAGTCTTCATACCAAATGCAATTTTAACTACATCAGCATAGAGGCCAGATTTTGCATCTCCACTATAATATTTAAGTCGCTTAATAATTCGAATTGCAAAGTCTTCGGGCGTTTCACCTTCTTGTGGTAAAATGAGATTGGCATTGACCTCTTGCAATTTAAAGTTCGGCCCACCACTTTGAATATTACGCGCCCAAGTTAAAGCCAATAATTCAATTTTTGAAATTTTTGAAATTGCGAATGAAGATCCAGGAGCTGTCGCGGTTTCTAAAGTAGGATCACCAGAAGTCATTTTCACTGGGCCAACCGCATGAGTTTTGGGCCTGGAACTTATGCCAGAATCTGAATCCAGAAACCACAAATCTTTGAAATAGCTGGAATCCAATTTGAGACCTAAATTGGCGGTTTTGAGAGCCGTCGCTGATTTGCTGATTTCTCCGTTGGCGTGTTCAAAACAAACCAAAACATTCGGCACTGAATGAGGAAAGCTCTCTGCATCCGCGACGGATTTAAAAACTACATCTAATACCAACGTAAGTAAGCAAAGCTTTAATGTAAATATCCATTTACCGCGCATAAGATTGACCCTGTCGTCATTGATTTCTTCTAAAAAAATGCTGCTATCTATAGAAAGCACTGCAAAATGAGTCTCATGAATTGGCCAATACCCATTTCGGACACTTTCTGAAAAAGCTCATATCCTCAAGAGTTTAGATCGTCCTTCTTTTTTATCGGATCGGTAGCACCTAAGTTGATCGCCACTATTTATTCGACAGTTGTGACAATTTTTGGAGAACCAACCTGGTCTTGTCTGTAAACTACTTTGGGACATCAGCGGCAGTTTAGGGGCAGCAGCTACCGATTTCAGTTTTTCGGTTTCGGTCCCAGTTAGCCCGGATATTTCATCAGTTTCGTCGTGAAATCGCTGATTCGCAGACTAGCCTGGCGCTTGAGAGACCTTTGAGTGAGGCAACCTCAAAGCAGGTTGTCG
>JAYVXS010000128.1:0-5748 GCA_043784965.1 Bdellovibrionales bacterium | reverse complement strand
GAAGTCCGTGCACTGCCCTAAAAATAGAGACTAAACATGTAGTAGCCTAAACACCGATCATTCGCGGACGGGGGTTCGACTCCCCCCGCCTCCACCATTTCCGGCACCAAATTTGGGGTCTAAGCCTATGATATTATTGGCTTCTACCCCTGGTGTTCTTTCTTCCGTGGTGCCGTGGTTCAACGAGGAATCAAGCGTTTAGGGAGACGATGGTGAAATTCTATGGTGGAAATTGGAACCTAGATTTGAGTTAAGTTGGATGAGTTTCGCATGGAGAAACTCTGTTTTGGGTGCACGTCATCTTGGAATCTTCCTAGATGAACTGAAAGGGAAAAATTTATGAGACTTGGATATACCTTATTGTACGTTGATGACGTTGAAAAAACGATGGCCTTTTATTCAAAAGCGTTTGGTCTTGAAGCTGGTTTTCTTCATGAGTCCAAAGATTATGGCGAAATGAAGACGGGAGATACCAAACTTGGTTTTGTTAATCATGCCACCGCCGGTTCACACGGTTTTGAGTATGAAAAGTTGAGTTTGAAAAGTAAGGCCCCTGGATTTGAAATTGGATTTGTGGCTGACAATGTTGAGAATGCATTTGAGCGGGCTGTAAAGGCTGGAGCGATTGAGACTAGCAAGCCAACAAAGAAACCTTGGGGCCAGGTCGTAAGCTACGTTCGAGACTGCAATGGTCTCTTGGTCGAAATTTGTTCAGCGATGTGATATGAATAAAAAGTATTCCCTGGAAAATTTCAGTGCTGGTCATTTCTTTGAAGATCTTGAATCTAAAGAAAGTTTTTATTGTAAGAAGTTTTTTGGGGGCCTTTCGATTTATGTCTTTGGAAGAATGGTAGCCTTTTTATGCGAGCACCCTGGCGACAAGGAATGGCGAGGAAAAAAGTTTAAAACTGAAATTTGGAATGGATGTTTAATTCCCTCGCATCGAGACCACCATGATTTGCTCCTTAGTAAAATTAGAGGCACGACTATCCACCAAGCAATCACAAAATGGCTCTACCTCCCTCAGTCATCTAAATATTTCGAGTCCTCAATGTTCCAGTTAATCGAAATGATTCAAAAGAAAAATGACCTGATTGGTATTGAACCTGAAATTAAGTCGCAGAAGAAGCCAAAGGCCAAGTCAATTGACCTGAAAAAAACCAAGATCTCAAAAATGATGAACTTAGGGCCTGCAGTCGAGAATGACTTCAATGCCATTGGAATTACTCACGCAGATCAAATAATCAAACTTGGCCCTGAGAAAGCATTTATCAAAATGCTCGAAGGTCGCTTGAAACTAAACAGAAGCGCCAAGTGTTGCAATGCGCTTTACCTTTACTCACTCTACGGGGCCATTCACAATATTCACTGGACTCAAATTCCTGAAAAGAAAAAGAAAGCGTTTAAGGCTTGTACTGAGAAATTGAGAAAAACTGGTCGGTTTGGAAAATAATAAGAGGTATTTATGATGAAGAAGATTATGTCAGTTGTTGGAGTCTTAGTTTTGATCGTTCTGATAGTGCCGGTGTTTTTATCGTCTCATTTTTCGATGTCTCGTTCCATTGAAATTCAAGCTCCAGTCGCAACTGTATTTTCAAAACTTACAAGCTTAAATGAGTATGTGAAATGGAACCCTTTTCCAGAGGGAGATCCAACCAATCAAGCAAATGTAACGGGCGATGGAGTCGGCTCATATTTAGTTTGGAAGGGTGACAAAACCGGCGAAGGCAAGATGACTATAACAAAGATCGAGCCTGACAAAAAGATTGATATTAAAATGGAATTTTACAAACCAATGAGTGGCGAAGGAATGGTTGGTTGGATCACCAATGCAAAATCTGATTCAACGACAGAGATGATTTGGACGTTTGATCAAGACCTATCTTATTTCAATCGCTACTTTGGCTTGATGATGGATTCAATGATGGGCAAACACTTTGAAAAGGGATTGCAAAACTATAAGGCGCTGGTTGAGGCATCAAAATAACGAATGGGATTAAAAAAACAGATCGCGATGTGGCGATTTTAAACGAGGAGAAATATATGAAGACAGCATTAGAAATTGGAACTGCGCTAGTTAAACTTTGCCGTGAGGGCAAGAACGCCCAGGCAATTGAGACTCTATACTCAAAAGACATAAAATGTATTGAAGCTGTGGCGATGGGTGGCTCAAGAGAAGCTGAAGGTATGGATGCTATTTTGGGTAAAACAAAATGGTGGGGTGAAAACCATACAGTTCATTCTGCAAAAATAGAAGGTCCGTTTCCTTTCGATGATCGATTCGCAGTTTATTTCAACTATGACGTTACCCAAAAGCAATCAGACAAGAGAATCGTATTGGAAGAAGTTGGCGTCTATTACGTTCAGAATGGGAAGATTGTTCGCGAAGAATTCATGTTCAAGCCCTAAACTATTTTTACGGAGAAAAATATGAGCGATGGCAAAGCAACAACGATAAAGAAAATATTCAGTCGAGAAACATCAGTCAGTATTTCCATAAAGGCACCATCCAAAACTATTTGGTCGTTGCTAACGGATGCATCTCAATATCCAAAATGGAATACAACCGTGGTTTCAGTTGAAGGTAATATTCTACCTGGTGAAAATTTCAAGTTGAAATCAAAGCTAGATCCAAAGCGAGTCTTTAAACTTAAAGTTAAAGAGTTTGAGCCAACAAAAAGATTGGCTTGGGGTGACGCGATGGGATTGAGAGTCTATTCACTAAGTGAGTCAGCTGGAGTCACGACGTTTAGTATGACTGAAAAAATTGGTGGTCCGATTTTTCCATTATTCGCAATGATGATTCCCTCATTCGATCAATCTTTCGAGGATTTTGCTAAGGATTTAAAGAAAGCAGCTGAGGCAAAAGCCTGAGTTGAGCAAGGAGAAACTTGTTCTTATTTTGAAACGGTCATATTGGAATTTTCCTAGATGAGTATGAGAGAAAGGTTAAGTTTCAAAAGGTATTTCCCAGTATGTTTTTGTCAATTTCATCAGAAGAATTTCTGAACTCACCCAAGTCTGTCACTTCCATTCTGTTCATTAAGGAAGTCGGCTGTAAATATTGTGAGGCGGCCGAGAGCCTTTTGACGGAAGGAAAAGTTGTGCAGAGGTTTACGACAATCGCGTTCTTTGAAGTGAGAATTAATGACGAGCCAGATTTACCGACAAAACTTGGCTTGGTCGGAGTGCCATCGTTTCTAAAAGTTGAACCAAGCGGCCGTCGAAGAGTTCTTTCTGGGTTTGACAGCCTCGATGCTTTTGAGAGCTTTCTAGGAGTTGCTCCAGAAGTTTCAACCTAAAATCTGTTCGAACATCCAAATAGTTTTTGGATCCGGTGTACTTTGCGTGCCATGCTAGCTCTTGAGTCTTTACATGCATCAAGCTATAACTGACTCTCAATCAAAACTAAGGGGTATATATGCTTAAGATTTTTATAATGGGACTCGCCGCTGCGCTATTGATAAACGGCAATATGCCAAATGCAAATGCTGAGTCCAAAAAAGCAAAGGTCAACTCTGCAACCAAGAAGATGACTCTATTTGATCGGCTCGGTGGTACGCCTGCCATAACTGCGGTTGTGGATTCATTTGTGAATACGACGGCAACTAACCCAAAGGTAAACTTCTTTCGTGATGGGAAATTCAAGGGCCTTGATGTTGTTCATTTAAAAAAGCAGGTTACCGCGTTTATTGTTCAAGTTACAGGTGGGCCAAGTGAGTACAAGGGTCGCGATATGAAGACTGCGCACGTGGGCATGAAAATTACCGCAGACGAATTCACTGCAATTGCTGGTGACCTGGTGGCCACACTAGATAAGTTTAAAGTTCCAAAAGCTGAGAAAGACGAGCTGATGGCGATTGCGGCATCAACTCAAAAAGACATTGTTGAGACAACAAAGTAGTAGGCCGTGTATTTGCCACAACAGGGTGAAGCATAGATGAGTGACTTGAAACTATTTATTGAAAAATGGTTGAACGCTGAAGCGGGCTTCAATGAAGAGTCCCTCAATGGAAAAGTAGTTGCGATACATGCTTTTCAGATGCTTTGTCCTGGTTGTATTTTGCATGGAATCCCTCAGGCACAACGTCTTCATGCGGCCTTTAATGCTGAGCAAGTTGTAGTTCTGGGCCTGCATACCGTTTTTGAACACCATGAGGCGATGAAGGAAGTTTCCTTGAAGGCATTTCTACATGAGTTCAGGGTTGGATTTCCGGTTGGAATTGATAAGGCCTCTGACTCTGATCGAATTCCACGCACGATGGGTCACTACAATATGCAAGGCACGCCAACCTGGCTTATTTTTGATCGAGATGGAAAACTAGTGCTCAATGCCTTTGGAAAAGTCGAAGACATTGAATTGTCATCCATTCTGACTCAACTTGCGCTTTCAGTACAGCCGTCGTCTAGTGACTTGCTAAGAGGCTCGTCTGCAAATGGGCGATGATTTATAAGGGCGCAGAATGCTCTGGGTTTACAACATAAGTTGAGCACGGAGAAACTTGTTCTTGTTTTGAGACCGTCACGTGTCATCTTGGAATTTTCCTAGATGAGGATGAAAGGTTAAGTTTTAGGGGTTTAAAATGGCTATTGTTGGAAGAAATGATCGGTGCCCGTGTGGGAGTGGTCAGAAGTATAAAAAGTGTTGTTTACTCAAGGGTTCAAAAGGAATTATTGAAGCATCAGTTCAAAAACTAAAAGAGCGCTCGGTTAAACGTGCATCAGAATACGGTGAAAAAGAAGCTCTCTATTTTCGAGATCTAAAAAGCGTTAGAAAAATGTCTGAAATTATAATTGAATTTGCTCAGCCAATACTGAAGACAGCGGACACTTTTGAGATGCAGAAGAAAGCGCTGTCAATCGTCATGATTGCCTGGAATATGAGCCTGATGGATGATTTTACTTCTCAAATGGAAAAGCTCTCCGCCGAAATGAATATACCTAAGGATGGGCGATTTGCGTCTGACATGGCATCAGCCATTCGTTTTCTGATTGCTAGAAAACTTGAGCTTTACCCTGATATCAAACGACTCGTAATGGATTACGATGTAATCGATACTGGAGGCGGTATTCACTTGAATGTTGTATCCAGCGTTCTTAGTGAAGACAGCCCAAATCCTGCTTTATTGAAAGAACTTGAGCAACTTACTAAAAGCGACACAGAGCTCATGAGTTCAATATGAAGAAGAAACCAAAGTTCACATATAGAAATGCGAACAAACAAAAAGGCATTCTGCTCCGAAGCCTCAACGACGAACCTTATCTTTTTAGAATTTATGGCAAGAACGGCTCTTTTAAGGACTATGAAATTCTTCATCATGATATCGGCATTCAAATACTCGATGATAGTGCTGAGTTCTTGGAGTCAAAAGACGACAAAGAATTCTATCTTGATTACTCCCGAGAGATTTTGGGTCAAGAGACCAAATACAAACGAATCGAAAATAAAGTGAAGTCGAAACAGAAAGGGGCAAGAAAATGATTGATCATACAGGCGTAACGGTTGGTACTGGCATGAGTGACGCGAAACCCTATCGCAGCACTTATCTTTCACATGCCGAAATTTACGTTTCGAATTACGCGAAAAGTATCCGTTTTTATGACAAAATTCTAGTTCCCCTTGGTTGGAAGCGATTGGTTTGTCAAAAGGATCGTAACCACTGCATCCGGTACTGCTGATTTTTTTTCGAGAGATTGATAAGCTTCTGGTCAACCCAGGAGGATATCATGAGAGCCATAAAGAAACTC
>JAYVXS010000127.1:0-5788 GCA_043784965.1 Bdellovibrionales bacterium | reverse complement strand
CCGGTAAAGGAGCCCTTCGCATGACCAAATAATTCACTCTCCAAGAGATTCTCAGGAATTGCAGTGCAATTGACTGCTACAAATGGAAACTTCGCCCTGGGACCATTTTTATGTAGGGATCTAGCCACAAGCTCTTTACCAGTACCGCTTTGACCATAGAGTAGAACATTGACATTCACTTTTGAAACTTTATTTATAACCTCAAAGACATATTGCATCTTTGGATCGCGCCCAACAAAATTATTGTCCAACTTATATTCAGCGTCTGGCCCACCAGGGGGGGCCGCTTGTATGGCTCGATTTGCAATGGCTTTTTCCATACTAACTTTAAGCTCGGGAATATTAAATGGCTTAACAATATAGTCGTCAGCGCCCATACGAATTGCTTCGACAGCCGTCTTGACGCTAGCAAATGCCGTAATCAAAAC
Source organism: Bdellovibrionales bacterium (assembly GCA_043784965.1). Taxonomy (GTDB): domain Bacteria; phylum Bdellovibrionota; class Bdellovibrionia; order Bdellovibrionales; family JAMPXM01; genus JAYTQQ01. The sequence continues at coordinate 5,360 of JAYVXS010000127.1, read as the reverse complement.
AATTGCTATATCGCTAAACTTTCGGATTTCTTGAATAAGCTCAATCCCGTTTATCCCAGGCATTTGCAAATCGCACAAAATCAAATTGTAATAAAAATGTCCGCCGGCTTGCTGATTGTTTTTAATCTTCTTGATGGCTTCAAATGGTTCAACGCAGTGGTCAAGGGTCGTCACCTGGTCGGCCAATTTAATATTCAATAACTGATATATCTCAACGTCATCGTCAATCAACAGAACCCGTGGCTTTGCGATTCTCAAATGATATGCACTTGTGTTTTCAGACGAAACTCTTTCGCTCATCGATTCCACCCTTTATTGAAGCCGCTAACAATTCCTATAATTCTCGGCTCAACAGTCTTTGCAAATAAGATCAATCTTAAACAGTCTATTATGTAAATACTCTTTTTTCTTTCGCAATTCCTACGAATAAAATGGCAAGCTTGCAAGAAGATTTTCTTTGCTTTAGAATTGTTAGCAAAGATCTATGGTATTTAAACTCCGTGAAATGGGGAGAATTTAAATTGATCTTAACCAAGGCGATTTTATTTTGGGGAAACTTGCCCTGTCGGGCGGGGCAGATTTGCCCAGTCTGTACTTCTAAAAACAGCAGATATCCATTCACTATCCAAAAATGTCCCAACTGCCGCCACTTGCAAAACTTTCAATCGGCCACTACGGATTTTCTGCTATGACGTTAAGATTGCATAAGGACCCCATAAAGATTGCATAAGGACATTTCATCTTACTGATTGCCCAAGACCAGCTCGAACAAAGGCTAATTTCAATATTGGCATTTAATTTGCTTTATAAGGACAAGCGACAATAACAGGATGACTGTGAATCGGACAATTTACAACTTAAAGGGGCTATGCAAAGATTTATTAATGCAAATCAATTTGGGGCGCTGATGACTTCGCAGCTGGTTCTTAATGGATCTTAAGTCTATTTGGAGTAATATTTCGTTTTATAAAAAAATCTATGCCGTGGTGGCTTTGATGGGCTTACTCATTGCCGCTGAGTTGCTTGTATTGTTAATTGCAATGAACACCTTTTCGACAATAAGAGCCTTTGCTCTTGGTGAGGGACTCTGGCTCAAAGCCCAAAAAGAAGCCGTCATTAACCTCCAAAGGTTTGTGCAAACGCAAGATGCTAAATTTTACAATCGCTTTCTTCATGCGCTAGAAACTCCAGCTGCAGATAAGCTGGCCCGTTATGAACTAATGCAAACAAAGCCGAACTTAGGCAAAATAGCACTGGCATTTCAACAAGGAGGTATCGAAGAAGAAGATATTGAATATATGATTCAACTGATGTTGCTTTTTCGTAACTACGCACCAGTCGCCAAAACTATTGAGATATGGAGTGAAGGGGACCGCATCATTGAAAAATTAAGTATGGGTGGCCGCGAAATATTTCAGCTAGTTACAAGCGGAGCCTCCTCAAATGAAGTTTCAAATTCACTCAATAAAATATATGAAATGAATGACGAACTCTCTCGAATTGAAAGTAGTTTTTCGACGCTACTGGGGCGTGGGTCTCGTGATCTTCAAAATGGAGTAGTGCTATGTTTATCTATGATAGTTCTGACTGTTGAAGCCATCGGCTTCTTAACCGTTCTATCTTTCAACCGAGGAATATCAAAGAGCCTTAGCGAAATCGCAAAATTTGCAGAACAGGTCAGGCAAGGCGAATCGAATCATAAAATGCCAGTCCACTCAAAAAACGAACTGGGTAAACTTGCAACTACCATTAATAAAATAGTAGAGGATCTAAATTTCAATATGGGCAAACGCCTAAGCGCTGAAAATGCCAATCGCGTGAAGAGTCGCTTTCTGGCCAATATGAGCCATGAAATACGTACACCCTTGGGGGCTATTGTAGGTTTTGCAGAAATCTTAAAGAATAAGAAGCTCTCCCTGCCAGAGCGCGATAGGTACATTGAAATTATTCACCGTACATCGGGCAGTTTGACCAATATCATAGATGACATCTTAGATCTTTCAAAAGTCGAAGCTGGCCATATCGAAATTGATAAAATTAACTTTTCAATTAAGCGATTATTGAAAGATATTGAAAATAATTTATCATATCGCTCACAAACAAAGAATGTCGGTCTGATCTTTGAGAAAATTGGCGCAATTCCTGATTTAATTTATTCTGATCCAATTCGTATTCGCCAAATTTTAATGAACCTCATCGGGAATGCTATTAAATTCACAAATTGTGGTCAGGTGAAAATTAGCTATGAAATAGCGGATGGCAATTTGCAATTTACCATAGCTGATACTGGGATCGGAATCAGCGAAGAACAAGGTCAGTACATTTTTCAATCCTTTCGACAAGTCGATAGTTCGAATACTAGAAGATATGAGGGTACTGGGCTTGGCCTGATCCTATCAAGAAAGCTTGCGAAATTATTAGACGGCAGCGTCACACTTCTTGAAAGCGAAATTAATGTTGGTAGCACCTTTGTTTTCTATTTTAGCTTAGAAAGCATTAAAAACGAACCTATGGAGGTTTTACATGTAATCGAGCCCACCCAAATAAACAAAACTGCAGCAGCGGGCAAGAGTATACTCCTGATTGATGATGTTGAGGATAATCGCATTCTGATTCAGCACATTTTACACAAACATGGTATGCGCGTTAGCTTGGCCACAAATGGCGCCCAAGGAGTCGATAGCGCCATGAGTAATAGTTTTGATTTAATACTAATGGATATTCAAATGCCAGTTATGGACGGCTACGAGGCAACTCAAAGGCTCAGAAAACTCGGCTATACAAAGCCGATAATTGCACTGACTGCTCACGCCATGAAAGAAGACCGCGTTCGCTGTATTGCGGCCGGCTGCAATGACTATTTCACTAAACCAATTCATGCCGCGAATCTAATCGCAAGGATTTCTGCCTTATGCGAAAGCGCCGAAGTGCACCTTCCCTCTGCCCAACAAATCCAAATCTAGCTACTGAACTATTGTTGAGAGCGTCCCAAGATCCTATTCAGTCTGAAGTTTGAATTATCACAATATTAACAATAGAAGATTTTCATTCGCTTAACCCGGATATTTCATCAGTTTCGTCGTGAAATCGCTGATTCGCAGACTTGCCTGGCGCTTGAGAGACCTTTGAGTGAGGCAACCTGTAGCTGAGCCCAACGCCAAAGCTATTAGCGATGGCATTAAGACTTTAAGAAACCCTGTTCAGGCCGAATCATCATTTTTGGATCAATTGAATTGTGTCATAAACATGACTTAGTATTGAGCGAAATTTTTCTGCCTTACTCCAGTGTCCGATAATTTTGAAATGATCGAGTTCCTCAAGTGCCCTCAGGTCTGGGGAGTGGGCCGAATAGACCACCACCGGGATTTGCTTATTCACTGAAGATTTGGGATCAAGCGAAACTGATCGATTAGCATGTATCAGAGTCTGCAATCCCCCCATTTCAGGCATTACCCAATCTATTACAATCAAATCATATTTATGCATGACCATTTCGACGATTGCATCGTAGCCATCGCAAACCACTTTAGTTTTAAAGCCCCAGCGCCCCAGAGAAAATCTGAGCAGACTCACGGACTCTGGATGATCGTCAATAATTAAGACTCTCTTTTTTTTTCCGAGAGAAATGGGTGGACGGGGCGGAGATATTTGTTCCATATATTCAGAATGCTCCAAAAAATCATTAGTGACCAATTTTTCAACTTCTACAGTTTAGTTCTTTTGCATACACTGCCATTTTAAAATATTTTTTCTGGTATTAAAGGCCTCCGAGATATTTTGCAACCGAGCCTGAAAAGGACTGCGCTTGAAATATGCCATTGCCTTCACCCTAAAATCTATAGATTTCATAATCGACCATTAGCCTGAGCAAGACTTGGACCAAGCTCTTCATAGATGGGGTGGCAATATACGCACTTTTGTGGGTCAATCTGTCCCCCTAAGTGGGGAGCTTTTCTGCATGAGTCTAATTTTCCGACCGAATTTATGAGGCTCATTTGCGAGTCAATTTGCGAGTCAATTTGCGAGTCAAATTCCAGCGACTGATTCACTTGGCTGATTCACTTGGCCAATTTTCTGGCTCAAGATTCAAGCTATACAAATCAAAAAAGCTTTTTTCATAAGTGGATAACCTATAACAACTGAGCAAAGTACATCGGGGTAAATTTGACCTAACAAAGTTCAATAGTGTCCCATAAAAAACTGCAAATATTTAAATTGAAAGTTCTACAAGCCAATGAGCTTAAAAATTTGAGGCCGATTCTTGCATTGCGAACAAGGCAGGCTAAGAAATTTGGACAAAAGCTAAGTAGCTTAGGCAAAAACTAAGTACAAATAAAGGAGGCCGCTGTGAGAGTATTATTTTTAGCATTTTTAATAAGTTTCGGATCGTGGCATTTGGCACTTGCCGCCGAAGAGTCCGATAATTTTGCCTCTGAAGGTATGGATTACTCAGATGGTCCAGTATTGGCTAATGAAGATTATGTTCTTCCCTATGCCGCGTATGCAGCAGAAGATGAACGGCGATCCGGCGATCGCCGGGGTCCCGTGACTCGGCCGAATCCACCACGACCTCCGGGTCCCGTGACACAACCGAATCCACCACGACCTCCGGGTCCCGTGACTCGGCCGAATCCACCACGACCTCCGGGTCCCGTGACTCGGCCGAATCCACCACGACCTCCCCGTCCTGAACATTACGATCCCTATCATAGCAGATACGATTATGGTCGATGGTACTATCCAGATGGCAGGAGGTATCCAATTTTCCCACGAGGCTGGGGCTGGGACCGATACTGGTATCCATTTTGGTGGTATCCAACAATTCTGCTTTCACCATGGATATGGATAAACGATATTCATTATGATCTCTGGCAGTGTACGGCCTTTGACCAGACACTAGAGCCTTTCGCAGCAGTAGGACGAACTGAAAATGAAGCTGCCTATAATGCGATTTATGCTTGCGGTGGACAGTTTGCTGGATGCTATATTCCACCTAACTATTGTCGCCATCGCCGATAGTAAATTTATTTTAGACCTGCCAAGGAGAGACGCTCAGTCTCTCCTTTTTTAGCTTCGCCAATCGACCCCATTGTAAACTCTAACTATCCCTCAGACTACCAAGCCAACAGCTTGACGATCAAAATCTGGGCAAATCAAAAATCCTACCAAATTTTATTGTAGCCTTACAGCATTCTGGACTAGGCCATTTTATACATATACTGACCCACTCATAGCCGCGGCCCTATCTTCTTTTGATTGGTCTAGCCTGAATATTTCATCAGTTTCGTCGTGAAATCGCTGATTCGCAGACTGGCCTGGCGCTTGAGAAACCTTTGAGTGAGGCAACCTCAAGGCAGGTT
>JAYVXS010000126.1:0-17677 GCA_043784965.1 Bdellovibrionales bacterium | reverse complement strand
TCTCGGCTCAAGGTGGCGTCCTCGAGCCTAAAGTTGAAAACACAACGCTAAAGAGTTCGATGGTTGAAGGCTGTATGCTGAGAAGACTATCTAACTGGAAGTTTCCTTTGCCAAGAGGCGGAACTATGGTCAAGGTTTCTTATCCTTTCTTGTTTAAAGCTCTCGATTAAAGTAAGTTCTTAGGATGAAAAACCATCCAATAGAGACCATAGTTTTTGATCTCGGGGGAGTCCTCATTGACTGGAATCCCCGATACCTATTTCGCAGCATTTTTAAAGATCGCGAATCAGATATGGAATATTTTTTAACCATGGTATGCAATCAAGAATGGAACGAAAAGCAGGATGCCGGAAGAAGCTTTGCTGCCGCGGAACTTGAGGTTGTAAAAAAATTCCCACAATTTAAATCTGAAATCGAAATATACTTTAAGCGCTGGAATGAAACTCTCGGAAAACAAATCGATGGTAGTGTCAAGATTCTAGAACAAATTGCGGCAAAAAATGAGCATCAACTTCTTGCCTTGAGTAATTGGTCAGCCGAAACATTTCATTTTGCCCGTAAAAAATTTGAATTTCTGAAAATATTTGAGGTCATTTTAGTTTCTGGCGAGGAGAAACTAATCAAGCCAGATCCGCGTTTTTTTAATTTACTAGTTGAGCGCCACAGGGTCGTGCCACAAAACACGATTTTTATAGATGATGTTGAAAAAAATATTAGGGGTGCGGAGATGCTAGGATTTCAAACGATTCATTTTCAAAATCCTGAGCAACTACAAGATCGCCTAAACCAACTCATTTATTAGCAACGCAAATGTTTTCTCATTTGCCCTAGAGACTGCAGTACTAAAAACCATAGACAAAATAAATAATGAGTATTTCACAATTGAAATTGTAGTATTGCAATTGATCGCTGTCATTGAAAAATTCGATCTCACCTAATTAAGAGCCCGAGACGCTATCTCAAACACATTGTTTGAAATATTTTTTGTTTCAACAATGCGGGTGATTTGAGTTTTCATCAATTGCTTTCGTTTCGGATCAAACTTCTTCCAATGGTTAAAAACAGATACCAGTCTGGCTGCGACCTGCGGGTTTCTCGAGTCGATCTCCAAAATTTGATCGACTAAAAATTCATAGGCTTGACCAGACTTATCGTGAAACCCAATTAGGTTGTCGTAACCAAAGCGAAAAAATAGATCGTAAATTTTATTGGGATTGGTATTGTCGAAGGCTGAATCTAATGAGGTCTTTTGCACGCGCGCTAGCGCATTGCCACCGGGGCAAGCAGCCTGAAGGGCTAGCCACTTATTAATAACTAAAGTTTCGGTGCGCCACTTTTCATAAAAGTTTTGAAAAACATCGGCTCTGGCTTTTGAATCAAAGTGATTGAGCGCTTGTAGAGCGCCTATTTCTTCGGTCATGTTTTTCGCTTTAGTGAACTGACTAATTGCGTGCGTAAAGGCATGTGGGTTATCATTTTGACAAAGCAATCTTAGGCAAGTGTTTTTCAAGCTTCTCAGCCCAGAAGCCTTTTGGCTGTACTCTTGGCTTTTTAATTTTGAAAGTTTATCAGCTAAAGAAAGCACCAAATTTTCTAGTAATGAAAACGAACTCCCAAGGAGGTGTCTAACAATTTTATCCTGAGCATAAGTAATCGACTCGACATCTATTTCTTCAAACAACTGAGTTAAATAAGTCTCAGATGGAAAACTTAAAAGTAGAGATTTTAAATGATAGTCCAACTGATCATTTGAAAGAACTGCTTGAAACGCCGAGGTGAGTTCACTTGAGACATCGAGTTTCAAGCCTTGTTGGTTTGCTTCGACTTGCTTCATAAAGCTACGGCAATATAGTTTTTGAGTGGCTTCCCAGCGGTTGAAGCTATCTGTATCCTTAGCCATTAAAAAGCTCAATTCAGCATCTGAGTATTCATAATCTATTTTTACTGGAGCTGAAAAGGATCTTAAAAGAGACGCTATAGGTTTTTGTTTGATATGACTAAATTGAAAGACTTGCTCCATCTCTTTTAGGTGCAGAACGCTTTCTTTCAAAAGTTCAGTGCCGTCTTCAGCGAGTAGTGCAATCGCAATAGGGATGTGAAAGGCTTTTTTTATACTTTGGCCTGGGGTCGTGGGGCAAGACTGAATCAGTTTCAAGCTAAAGATCTGTGTTTTAACATCGTACTCTGAGCTCGCTTTAACTTCGGGCGTTCCAGCTTGATCATACCAATTCTTAAATTGAGTTAAATCGACGCCGCTCGCAAGTTCCATTGCGTGAACGAAATCTTCAGTGGTAACAGCCATGCCGTCATAAAGTTCAAAATACTTATCCATAGCTTTGCGAAAATTAGTCGCGCCGATAATGGTGTGAATCATTCGAATTACTTCAGCGCCTTTTTCATAGACTGTTGGCGTATAGAAATTATTAATCTCAATAAAAGATTGAGGTCGTACCGGATGGGCCATCGGCCCGGCGTCCTCGGCAAATTGAACACTTCTCAAGCGAATTACATCTTCTATTCGTTTCACGGCTCGGGAAAATACGGTGCTAGAGAATTCTTGGTCGCGATAGACGGTCAGACCTTCTTTTAGAGAAAGTTGAAACCAATCTCGACAGGTTACTCGATTGCCCGTCCAATTGTGAAAATATTCGTGACCAATAATTGCCAAAATTAGTTCGTAGTCAATGTCGGTCGCGGTCTCATTGTTTGCTAAAATATATTTAGAATTGAAAACATTAAGACCTTTATTTTCCATGGCGCCCATATTGAAGTCGTCAACCGCGACAATCATAAAAATATCAAGATCGTACTCAAGACCAAAGTACTCCTCGTCCCATTTCATTGCTTTTTTTAATGAATGCATCGCGTGTATACAGCGAGACTCATAGCCCTTGTGCGAATATATTTGCAGCTTAATGTTGCGTCCGGATTGAGTGACAAAATGATCTTCTAGAACGCCAAGATCGCCCGCGACCAAGGCAAACAAATAGCAAGGCTTTTTGAAAGGATCTTGCCACTCTACAAGGTGTCGACCTTCGGGTAGTTCTTTCTGCGCTATTAAGTTTCCATTTGATAGGAGCACTGGATATTTCAGCTTATCCGCAGTGATTATCACTTTATATTTTGTCATTACATCTGGGCGGTCCAGAAAATAGGTGATTTTACGAAAGCCTTCAGCTTCGCACTGGGTGCAGAAGATTCCGCCAGATTTGTAGAGCCCTTCAAACGCTAGATTTTTTTGCGGATAAATCTTGGTTGTGATCTCCATTTCAAATTTCATTTCGGCGGGATGCAGACTTAAACCTTTTTCGTCAAGATAGTAGTGTTCGCGCTCCAAAGTTTTGCCATTTATTTTAACTTCTACAAGTTCGAGCTGTTCGCCATTTAAAAACAAATTTGGTGCTTTCGATTTCATATTTGGATTTCGAAAGGCCACCAGTTTACTTGTTACAAAGGCGTGATCTTCATATAAATCAAATTTAAGCTCAAGGCTTTCGACCAAAAAATCAGTAGCACAATAGTCCTTGAGATAGACCGGCAGCCTGGTTTCAGCTTTCATAAAAACATCCTTGTACTAAAGTTTAATATCCTGCATTTTTTCCCAAAGCCGGTTATTTAAAAATTCATTAGCAATCAAAAAAACCGGCTGTTCATATTCGGCGCCGGTCTTTTTGCTGTATACTTCCGAAGGGAAGTCTGCAATTCCACCGTACTTTTCAACCCAAAGTTTTCGCACGGCCAGCGAATTACTCAAAATAAATCGTGCCTCTTTATCCATCTTTTTACGATTTACAAACTTGGCAAACTCAAATGGACTCATCACCCTTGTTTGCGTGGTTTTTGAATCGAATTTTTTAAAAGTTTGGTAACCTAGATTGCGTAAAAATTTGTATTTTTGCTTTCCTGGCTCGCGAAAAGTAAAAATCATATCCAGCTCATTTTTTTCAAAACGAGTTTCAAGCTCACTCAAATCAAAAACATCGAGTTCAAAAGTTTGAATCACGCTGTGATTAAAAAGCTGCTGACAAAAGTGCGCACCCAAATTGAGCATGCCTTCAAGGCAGCCAACCGTTAATTGTGAAATTTGATCCTCATCTTGAAGCTGCTGAAGGTTTGCGGTGAGTTTGCGTGAGCTTTGTAAATAAATCTCAGCTACTTTAAAGGCGACTGGGGTCCAGCCAGATTTTCGGCGCACACTTCGATCAAGTAGCACAACGCCGAGTTCACCTTCGATTCGAGAGATAATGCGCGACAGCTGGGGTTGGCTTAAACCAATGTGCCCGGCCGCGCCTGATAGATTTTTATAATGTATGGCACGGCTTAAAACTGAGAGTTGCCAATGTAAATTATCCATGGGTAGAGTCTTACCAAAACTTGTTCTATGGTCCAAGAGAGAATTGGTCCAAAAAGGAAATATGGCTAAACAAATGAGACGTCACAAGATTGGTTCGCTTGAGTGCATTGACATTGACGATCCGAAGAGTCCGGCAACGCGAGCCCTCATCCTACTGCATGGGTATGGGGCGAATTGTGAGGATCTGGCGAGCCTTGCCAATATGATTCGTGTGCCAAACTTACGTATGATTTTTCCAAATGGTCCGGTGAGCGTGGCCCTGGGGCCTCACGTTGAGGGGCGAGCTTGGTTTGCAATATCTATAAGTGAACTTGAAAAGGGTGTGAATTTCGAAACAATTGTACCCCCTGGTATTAAAAAATCTCGTGAGGCGGTGATTGAGTTGATTTCTCGTCTGGGCATCGAATTATCGCAAATTGTTATCGGTGGATTTAGCCAAGGAGCTATGCTCGCAACAGATGTAAGTCTACAGGTTCACGAGCAGGTGGCTGGCCTGGTCATTTTATCCGGGACACTTGTTTCTAAGGATATTTGGACACAAAAGCTTATGCAGCATAAAGGGCTTGCGTATTTTCAGAGTCATGGGGAAAGCGACAGTGTTTTGCCCGCAATTTCAGCAAAAAATTTGCACAATCTCTTGTCCAGCGGAGGAGCAAAGGGTCAATTGCATCTTTTTAGAGGTGGACATGAGATCCCACTTGAAGTCATAACGCGCCTCGAAAGCTTTTTGAGTCAGACTTTCTCCAAAAAATGATCTTAACTGATAATTTATTTTCCCATGCTGTAATCTTGTGCTACATATTTTTTTGAACGGATGTGTATTTGTGGCGGTTTGGGCATGGGGCTCTTGTTGTTATGAATTCAGAAGTCGTTAGCATTGAGGAGAATTGAATGGGTAAGAAGTTATACGTAGGGAATTTGCCGTTTACAGTAACAGACGAGAGTTTGTCGGCGAAATTTTCGACAGTTGGAAGTGTTGATTCAGCTAAAATCATCATGGATCGTGATAGCGGTCGAAGTAAAGGCTTCGGGTTTGTCGAAATGTCAAATGACGAAGAGGCCGATAAAGCAGTCAATGAACTCAATGGCGCAGATTTCGAAGGTCGAGCACTTAAGGTTTCTGAAGCACGCCCACAAGAAGAGCGAAGTGGTGGCGGCGGCGGACGTGGTGGATTCGGCGGCGGACGTAGCAGCGGCGGCGGCGGCGGCGGCGGACGTAGCGGCGGTGGCTACGGCGGTGGCGGCGGTGGCGGCGGACGTGGCGGCGGCGGCGGAGATCGTGGCGGCGGCGGCGGAAATCGCTGGTAGTTTAGCCCTTAAAATTTAAAATAATCTGAAGGCTCCCTTAGAAATGAGGGAGCTTTTTTTTGGTTTTGTCTCTGTGTAGTTGTCTCTTTATGTTATCGGATCTCGAATCACTCGCACTTTCAATTGCAAAAAGCGGAATTATTTACTCGCGAATTAAGTCTGAGTCTGAACAGATTTTGGGTTGAAGAAGTAGCAGGCCTTTGGTCTAAGGACATTGAAATGCAACGCCAGCGACATTTTTGCCAAGGGCAGAGGTCTCGCCCATTTGAACATAGTTAGCACCTTTGCGTGCAGCATCGAGTCGCATGTCTTCGATCGCGTCCTCAATTTTTCCGGTGGCATGAATAACATTTCCTTCAACATGGCCAAGACTACGGCAATTTTTTGCGGGAGCTTCTCGCTGAATTTTTACATTTTTGGCCTCTGGAATAATAGCTTGATGCGAGCAGCTTGAGAAAATCAGCAGCGACAAAAAGGCAATTAGTGAAAGTGTCAATTTTTGGACTAACATAATGATCTCCTTCGGTTCAAAATAAAGTGCGCGTGAAAAAAACGATTCAAAAAATATTATCTTTAGTTTTAGAGGTTAACAAGCAAATCACCGATGGCGAAGTGCGTTTGTTGGCCAATAGTCTATCCTACTCAACGCTTCTTTCGCTCATTCCATTTTTTGCAGTGAGCTTAAGTGTCTTTCATGCATTCGGCGGTCTAGATAGACTTTATGCCGAAATTGAGCCTCTTATCATGCAAAACTTTGCATCGGCAGCCGGCAAGGCGACACTGACTAATTTGCAAAGTCTAATTTTAAAGTTTAGGCCGCGAACCCTCGGGTTTATTGGTTTTCTCGGGCTCCTCATCACATCAACGAGTCTTCTCATAGATATGGAATCAGCAATTGAAAAAGTGTGGCAAATAAGAAGCAAACGTTCATTTACCCTACGCATTTTCTTCTCGTGGCTCGTGATTTTTTTGGGACCGCTAGCGCTTGCGGGCTTGATGGGTGCGCTCTATGCAAACAAAAGCGGGTTTTTCTTTCTTCACAAAATTTATATCAATGCCAGTCTTCTTTGGCTGATAGTTTTACTTGTGTATAAATATGTTCCCAGTGAACTTGTTCATTTTCGAGCAGCAATCTTAAGTGCTTTTGCCGCCACCTTGGTTTTAGCTTTAGGCCAGCGGATATTTGCATTTCTCACTAATAGCATTTTTTCGTACAGCAAACTCTATGGAAGTCTGGCGACGGTTCCGATCTTCTTATTGTGGATCTCAATTTTATGGTGGATATTTTTAATTGGTGTCGCGCTGTGCGCGGTCTTAAACAAAAAAATTGCCGGACGGCCCATAATTAACTAGGATAATCGTTTAGCGCGAATTTCAGAAAAGTTCAATACTTCAGGAGGATGAAACTGTGACCTATAGTAAATTAAATTTCATTGGTATTTTGGCCACAGGCTTTTGTTTGAGTTTAGGATGCTCCCACAACGCGGTGACAGCCAAGGTGAGTGTTCCCATTAAAGTAACTTCAACAGAAAATAAGAGTTCGGTAATTCCTGAGCACCGGGACTTTACCGTAAATGATAAAGTTAATCCTTGTGACAATTTCTTTCAATATGCATGCTCGAATGTCATTGACTCATTTCAGTTGCGAGGCGATCGCTCTCGTCATTCATTTGCGTTTGATGATTCGAATGAAAGAATTTTAGAATTCAAAAAGAAATACTTTGTGACACTGACCACGGCAAAGCCAAACAGTGAGCGTGAAGCAAATTTAAAAAATGTCTATATGGCCTGTATGAATGACAAGAGTATGGCTGAAGAAGAAAGAGATTTGGTAAAAAACTTAAAGTCGGCTCTGGCTAACTTAAAAACCCGTAAAGAGGTATTGAGATTTTTTCAAAGCAAAATCACTTCAGGCGAAGTGAGCTTGCTTGATTTCGGTGATGTAGCCAATCAATCAAACCCTCTCAAAAATGATATTTATTTGACCTTCGGTTTGCTCAGCTTTCCTGAGAAAAGTTACTATGAAAAATTAGAAAACACAGCAGATCTTCAAAACATGATTGCCGAGTTTTTCAAAACTATTGAGCTGGACCAGCCAGATGAATCCGCAAAAACTATAGTAGCTCTTGAAACTGAATTTTCAAAAATCTATCCGACGCCAGTTGAGTGGCGCGAATTGTTCTCTTCACCTTCTTCAATTTCTAGAAAAGACCTTCTTGCAAAATACCCGACCTTTGATGTCGGACCGCTTTTAAAACGAATTCCCACCTCTACAGTAATTCGCGACTTTGAACCAAAGAGCTTTGAGTTCGTAAACAGAAAGTTAAGTGAGATGCCAATCGAAGATTTGAAGAGGCTATATGCCTATCATGCGCTGGCCAGCTATCTTGATGATGCTTTTCCCGAGTTCTTTAAAAAGCGATTTGATTTTGCCTTTAAGCATATGGGTGGACCAAAGGTTCGTCCAGACAGGCAAGAGCGCTGCACAACTTTGGTGATGAGCAAATATTCAAAGGAGTTGGATAGTATTTTGTGGCCGCGTCTCTTTAAGGACTTTCCAAAGCAGCGGGTCGTAGCTTTGGGAGAACGTATTCGAAAATCAATTTTAATGAGTTTGAAGAGTAATCAATGGCTTTCAAAAACAGCAAAAGCTGAAGCTACAAGAAAAATCTCCACGATGAGGTTGCAATTGGTTTCTCCCAGCAATAGCGAAGAGTGGGACTTTAATCCCACGGCAAAATATTCAAGTGATAAGCCGCTGGCTAATGCACGTAAACTTACGAAGATTTTAAGAGAAAAAACAATCGCAGATTTTAAAAAAACCTTGAGCCCCTATCGATGGGAATGGGGTCCACTCATAGTTAATGCTTACTATTCAGTCGAATATAATAAATTTGTTTTACCAGTTGGAATTTTGCAGCCACCTTTCTTTGATGTAAAATTGAGTGATGAAGAAAATCTGGGTGGGCTTGGCACGGTAATTGGGCATGAGATGGGACATAGCATAGACGATCAAGGAGCAAAATTTAATTCTCGCGGGATTTTAAAGAGTTGGCGGAGTGTTGAAGATACGAAGGAGTTTGAGAGGCGCACATCGATATTGGTCGATCAATTCGGTCAAGCCGGTCACAACGGCAAACTAACTTTGGGCGAAAATATTGGAGATAATGTTGGTCTAACAGCATCTTTTCAGGCAGCCTCTACTAATCAAAATTTCGATAATGCGACTCGAAAGAAGTTCTTTTTGCAATACGCACATTTGTGGTGCAGTCTATACCGTCCATCTTATGAGGAGCAGCAATTGAAGACCAATCCTCACGCCTTAGGTTGGGCTAGAACCAACGAGCAAATTAAACAGCAAGCCGCTTTCAAAGAGGCCTTTCAATGTAAAGACGGCGACAAAATGGTTTTGCCAAACGACAAAATTGTTCATATTTGGTAAACGTATTTTTTGCGGTGCCTTTGGGGGCTCTTAGCGCCCCTCAGCTTCTCAAGCCTCTCGGGACTACTTAGAGGCTGGCATACGATGTTGTTGAAAATAATTTTTTTCGAATTCGCGAAAGGCTTTATAGTTTTTTTCTCCGCCGACAATTTCAGTAAGTCGGTCTACAGAGGCCACTTCTAGTTCGCGCATTAATCTGATGTCTTCAGTCTGCGTTTCAAAGTGAATGATTTTCTGCTTTTCTTGGAGCTGAGAGATAAGGCCACTTTCGAGGGGTATAAATCTCACCACTGAATTTTCGTTCAACTTTAAGTCGTTAATAAAAAATTTATTTAAATCTCTTATCCATTTAGATTGCTGTTTAGGGTCCGACTTAAATTCAGTGTAGGACTCGGTGAATATGACATTGTCTGTATACGAGTGTTTGTAGTCATTGGTAATGTCGGGAACAAATTTTGGCTTTTTTGCTTCTCGGTCGCGCAATTCCTCGGCAAATATCTCTGAAGCACTGCGGTGATCCCCGTACTTTTCTTGATAGTAGAATAGGCTTGCAAAGCCAACGATTGCGACCCCGGCCACAGCTGCAAAAACTTTCTTTCGTGCTCTATGTTGTTTAACCGGTATACCCATACTGCTCGCACTTTGAGTTAAGCCTGGGTCGGCCCCACTCGCCGAATCATCAACCATTAGGTTTGTAACGACAGCCGTAATATCTTGAAAGAATGTTTGAAAGTTAGCGGCTGGCAAGTCTTGCAGCTTTAGCGCGCTTTGAAGTTTCGGGGTCAGATAAATCTCGAGAGCACGAGCCATTTCTATCGCTTGATGCTTTTTTGCTAATTTAGTTTTTGCATCCGCTTCGGCTCGAAGTGTTTTAATAAGATCAAGCTCTTTGTTTTTCAAATTGGCCAACTCAGAGTCTTGGCTGGCTCTAGATTTTGCATGATCGACATTCGCCTGTTCACGAATTTTCTTTATTTCTAAGGTCGCATCTTTTCTTAACAGACTCATTTCACTATCAAGACTTTCTTTTAAACGAGAGCGCTCCTGATCAATTTGCTTATCCAATGAAGATAGGCGAGTCTCGAGCTGCGTTTGTTGAGTTTGTAAATCTTTTACCTTGGTCTGCAGCGCAACGGATTCGCTGCGCAGTTGTAACGTAATTTCCTCTTCTTGTTTTCTCTTCGCTAAAACCTCAAGGGACCCGGTCTCAAGTTTTTCAATCGCTTTGGTTTTGCCGGCAAGGGACTCTTCTAGATTTAAAATCTGCGAGTGGAGCTCTGAGCCCCGCTTTTTAGTTAAGAGCTCTGCTTCACCTAGCTGCTTTTGAACTTCGTCGAGCTTATGTTTGGTCGCCAGTAAAGCATCGTGGGCCTCAATTTGATGTTTTTCGGCATCGTCCCGTTGCTGTGCCAGCCTTGATATATTGCGCTCAAGTGATTCTTTAGTTTGTCCAAGTTTTACATGGTCATCTTGAAATTGACGGGTAATTTCTTGAGAAGAAAGTTTAGCTTTTCGGGTCGCTTCATTGATGATGTCTTTTGCCTCTTCATTGGCCCTAGCGAGGAGGTTCTGTTTTTGTGACTCTGCATGGGCACTTGCATGAGCTATAATTTTATCGCACTCATTTTTTGCCTGATCCAGACGCTGTTGAGCTTTTTTCTCTGAGTCAAGTTTGATCTCCGAAAGGTCTTGCTCGTTTTTAATACGAATTTTTCGTGAGGACTCTTGCGTGTCTCGCAAAATTCGATCAACCTCGCCTTGTGCCTCATTTAAAATGAGTTCGGCACCGCGCTTTGCTTCTTTGTCTATATTCGAAACGGTTTCTTCGGCGGCAGATATTAGGGTATTACACTTCTGGTAAGCATCATTTAGCAGGCCGTCAGTCTCTTCTTGGGCAGAGTTTTTAATCGTAGTGGCAGCGATTCGCGCATCGGCAACTAATTTTTCAGCTCGGGGTTTGTATTCCGCTAGAACTTGGTCGCCATCACGATGAGCTTTTCGAATTATTTCTTCGACGCGTGACTTGGTGCCATCTTCAGCTTCTTTCATGATCTGAATTGCTTGCAGTTTGGCTTCAGCACTAATCTGAAAAGCTCCGGTCTGAGCGCCATTTAGGATTTTTTTGGCCTCAATTTCAGCGGCGTCTTTCAATTGCGCAGCAAGGGCCCTTGCCTGATTCAAAATACGCTCTACAGCTGAGTGATCAATTACCACGCTCCTAACTGGCTGAGCTAAGGCCTGCTGAGCGGCGTGCAAGTGCGCATCGGGCTTTGTTTCGTCAAGATTAATTTCGGCGGGTGGCGGTGGTGGCGCAGTCAATTTTGCTTCGCGAAACTCGAGAACAATTATTTCTTTTGATTCACCCAGGCGAATTTGATCACCGATTTTATATTGAATTGCTTGGTGTCTACCAATTTCTTTATTATTGATAAAGCTGCCGTTGGCAGAGCCAAAATCTGACACCCAAAATGTATTTTCGCGAATTTCAACGCTTAAGTGAACTCGACTAATATTAGGCGAAACGATTTGAATATCTGAGTCTCTTCCGCGGCCAATCGTAAAAGCGGACTTGGCAATGAGTTCTTCACGAATCTCATTGCCTAAGGCTATTTTTATTCGACAATTGGGGCCACTTGCGTCTTTCATTTATCGATATTAACTTTCGTTATGAAACCTTTTTAGATTTGTGCAAAGTCTCCATTGAACGGCCACGATGTTGACGATTAGTTTCTTGATTGACCGCAGCCTCAGCGATTGCCTCGTTGCCGTCGCGACTATCTCTAAATTCGGTCATTTCTACAGGGGCCTCATTGTTATCACTTCTATTCCAAAGGATATCGAGCGCACTTTCGAAGCGATCAACGATTATTGCAAAAAGCTTTTCTGGCGACCAAATGGTATTGATAATGCTCATTAAGACCGAACACATAATTCCCACAATTGAGGTGGTCATTGAAAATGAGATATTAGATAGAAACCCATCCATTACAAGTTTAGTTTGTTCTGGGTCTGAAAGATTCATGGCGCCAAGTTCTGGAAGACCCTTCATGATTCCCAAGAAAGTTCCAAAAATTCCTCCGATAACAAACATGCCGGGCATTATATTTAGGATATCATTTAGGGTTGAAATTGGAATAATACCAAAGAGTCGATTGAAGCAAGGATTATTCATCAAAGTCGACTTTGCCACATTGAGAATTTTGGGTTGCTGAGTACTGAATTTCAAATGGCGCAATTGCTTTAGGGTATCTTTAACGATCCAAGCGGAGCCCAATTTAATTAGAAAAAGTCGATCGCTCCAGTGCATAACTTTGTCTGGTTTACGACGGCTAAATTTCACCCTAAGCTCAAAGGCCTCATAGTAGGTTCTCTCGAGCAAGCGTTTTGCTAAGACATAAAAAGAAACAGTAGTTTGAACAGTAGTGGCTTCATCGATATAGCGATCAACCCGTCGTTCAAACTCTTTCGCAAACCACTCATGCCGTTTGATGGTATAGTAAATGAGTCCTCGCAGGGCAAACCCGCAAATAAAGGTTAAGAAGATCAGCGATACAAGGTATTCCCCCGCAAAGCTTGCAATCGAGTCTATAAAATGCTGAACTAATTCTTTCACAAAGATCTCCTTACTCGTCTAAATTAAATCTGATGATTACCCGCTGAGCTTTTGAACAGTCATGTGATTCACAAAATTCTTTTTGAGTCATTTTCAGTGAAGCGAGGTCACGCTCATTTTTTCTTTCGGCTAAGAAGCTTCGCCCAGTAACCTTGACCAGAGGCAGAAGTTGCCGCTGATGTTTGAAGCTCACTTTATTTGTATCAAAGATATATTTGAAAATTGAACGGGCCCGATTAAAGCTTAGATCCAAATTGAAATCAACCGCGGTCCGATCTCCAGGGTTGAGACTTTGTGGATCGATGTACTTGCCTTGATAGGTTGGCGAAGCGAAACCAATGATTTCTACGGCTTTAATTTTCTTAGCGATTTTTTCATTGCCAAAAAGGCTTTCAGAATAGATAGGCATAGCTCGCTCAATAATATTTCTCATTCCAGGTTTCAAATTTGCTTTGCCACTGTCAAAATACTCCGAACCAAAATCAAGCACCACATCACCGGTAGAGGGATCGACATCTGCCTTGATCCCGTTTTTCGCAAAATTGGATTTAATATCCTTAGCAAGAGATTTTCGAGCTTCAACTTGAGACCTTGCCTTTGTGAGTTCGCTTTGAGTTGCGGCCATTTTAGAAGAGAGGCCGGCCAGTTGCCCTTTGAGTTCTTGGGCCTCATGTTCGGCCGCAGCTTTAAATTGGGTCTCACGGTTGGCGCGCGCATCAGCAGACATTTTGCTTTTACGAATTTCGTTATCAAAAGCTGCTTTTTCAGCATTTTGTTTTCGATCATATGATTCTTGCAAATGTTTCATCTGGCTAACATATTTGCCCTCTGCAGACTCAAGTTCTTTGGCGAGATGAGCTTTTTCTTCACTTGCTTTTTCAAGATTGGACTTTGCACTTTCAAGTCGCGATTCTACGGTTTGTAATGTTGAGCTAACTTGGCCGAGTTGTTTTGCGGCCTCAATATTTTCTTTTTGAAGCTCAGCAACTTTTTCAGAACTTTCTTCTCTGAGGCGCTCTTTCTCGGCTTCAAGCTTTTTCTTAGATATATTGTGGCTATTATATGCGGCAGTCAGCTCTTTTACTTTGTGTTCAAGCTCGTTATTGGTCTGTTCGATTCGAGCTTTTCCTTTTTCAATAATGGCTTTCTTTTCGGCCACGTTTCTCTCTAAGCTCTTGATCTCAGTTTGGCGCTCGCTGATGATATCATCCTTTTTAACTATTATGGTATCGCGACGCTTGATCTGAGCTTTTGAAAGCACATTCGTATTGATAATGTTAGCTATTAATTTTTGATATTTATTAAGAGCCATTTCTTTGTCTTCGTTTTCTAGAGCCTTTTGGCGAAGAGCAACTTTCTCGTTCTTGGCATCATCTTTCAGAAGATTGAGCTTGCCCATCAGTTCATGATAGGCCTTTTGCTCTTCATTAGAGGCATCTTCAGTAATATAATCTTCTTTCAAAGTATTATAGACTTTGATTTGTTGCCTGAGATCTGTCACCTGTTGCTTTAGATTTGTATTTTCGATATTTTGCTGAAGCGTTGCCGTACCTTGCTTGAGGCTTGCAGTTACGTAAAGCAGAAGAAAAATAATCGTTAAAGACATGAACAAATCACTATAAGATGTCCATTGCATGCCAGAGTCATCGCCAGATTTATCTTTTTTATATTGAAATGACATATTTTATTTCCTTCAGTCTCAGAGATCGGGACTTTTCTGAAAATATTTAAGTATAGAGATGAAAATCAGGCCCTTCGCCTAATGAAAATCAGTTTTCTAGATGAAGGATGAGGGGCCAGGGCTATGGTCTTTGGGCTGGTCAGATTGCAAGCTCAGGTCGCATGATTCAATTTGTAATGTTCAATTGGGTATTGAGAAACCCCTAT
Organism: Bdellovibrionales bacterium; assembly: GCA_043784965.1. Lineage (GTDB taxonomy): Bacteria > Bdellovibrionota > Bdellovibrionia > Bdellovibrionales > JAMPXM01 > JAYTQQ01. The sequence continues at coordinate 3,073 of JAYVXS010000126.1, read as the reverse complement.
TTGTTAAAATTTGCAGGTAACAACTTGCTTTCAATGATTGCCCTAACTACTGACTGGCCGAATACTTGGTAACCTTTTTCATTAAAGTGTTGATCAATTGGCCAATAGTATTTCGCAAGCTCTTCTAACGAAATATTGCCTACAGCAAGTGGATTGAAAGCTAAGGATTTCGGAACTTCGTACCATCATTTGATTGGTAAGCCGGAAGTCTGCAAGCAGGCTATCGATTGGCTGAAGAATGCCTCGCAAGAAGATATGAAAGAGCTAAGAGACTTGGCCGAGGTGAGCAAATGAAGCACATTCTGACAATAACTGAAAAAATTTCTTTGGACTCAATTGTTCGATTTTTCTTAGTCCTGACAACGGTGTTCGCGACCACTGCAAATACAGCTTGCGCAGCTGACGCTTGCGCAGAGCTCTTTCAAAAGAATGAGTTCTACGGTCGGTATATTAATTTGAATCGCGATGATCGATTTATCAGTTCTCCAGGTGGCTCCAATTGAAAAAAATCATTTGATTGATCGTATCCCATGGGTAGTCGCACTGGCTCGGAGTGGAAAAGCTAAGATTCAATACTTTCAACTGCTCTATCCCTTTGACTATGCAAGAGCACAGCGTGGTCGAAGATGAGAAATTTATCCGCTATAATGATCTTTTTTTTAATAACCTGTGGTGGTTTTGCAAAAAATATTGGTATTTATGCTGGAACTTTCGACCCTGCACACAACAGCCATATAAGACTAATTGAAACGGCGATTACCCAGCTTAAACTTGACCAAGTGATTGTTCTTGTCAATGTTCAAGTGCCCCATAAGCCAAGAGCAAGTTCCTTTAAATTTCGTTATCAGATGGCGAAGCTTGCGTTCGAGACGATACCCAATGTTCAAGTTATGAATAGTGACCTCGAGCTTACTTATGATGCCAGCGGTTACGAGGGAGTAATCGACAAAATTCTTACGCAAAATCCGCAAGACAAGATTTTCTCAATTTATGGGAGCGATATATTGGTTCAAATTAGAGCAGCCAAAGTAGTTCCAGTGCAGAAAGATCGACTTGAGCAAGCTGTTGCATTTCGTGTTGGTTATGAAGAGATTTCAGTCGAGCAAGATCAGTTTTCAAATTTTCAGTTTGTTACATTACAACTTGAACCGAACGATCTCTCGTCTTCTCTGATACGCAAAAGCCGAGTTGATTCTGAATTTGAAAGAAATTTACCAAGAAGAGTCTATCGTTTTGTAAAAAAGCATAACTTATATTTGCCGAGCGACTCCTGCGCAAATGAATTTTACTAAATAAATTCGCACTAGCGAGCACGACTTAAGTTTTTGAACCAGCAAGCTGGTCGAGATCCATCAGTACCTTGGTTTGCACAAGCGCCTTGGATGGGATTCGTCATGCTAAATGGTGTACGCGGATCTGCTCGACAAATTGCTCCTGCGGTGTAGGTGTCCAGGCGGCATTGGGCTTGAGAATGACCCTCGAATGTAGTTTGAACCACAGCGGGATCTTTTCTGCTAAAGCTTAAAATCTTTGGATCTTCGCCGGCTGTGGCAGATAAAACTTGGGCCAGTGAATATCCTGCAATTGAACTTCGCGCACAGTAAATCAACTCCACACTTTGTGTATTAAAGTTGGCAAGACAGGGAGCAATAACTTCTTGAGGAATTCGACTCTTATAAGTCCAAAGCCAATTCTCATTTGATTTTGGACTAAGCGCTTCATAGATCAGGCGAGAGCACTTTGCAGTAGCAAAGTAATCAGCTTGGCCTTCGGTGGACATGTCATTTTCGTTATTTTGGTATCGCGGATATCCGCCAAGATGGTGGCCAATTTCGTGACAGATCGCCACCATCAATCCTTCAGGAGTGATATTTGGGTGCCGAGCCAGTCCGCCGTAAATTTCTACAAAACGATCTTTTGAAAAGGGGTCAGCGGTTCGCGCCGAGCAAGGCGCACTGAAAGAGGCACAGGCGTCCACGCGGTCATCAGACCAACGTTCTGTGATATTCAAATTACCTAAACCCAATCTAGCAAATAGCGGTTTGTATACAGATTCGGTGGCAGCAAGAATTTTTTTAAATTGAGCGTGGGTCATTTGCCTTGGATCATTACTCACCGGAAAACGAAATTTATTAGCTGGGAAGAAATGACAAATAGCCTTGTCCAGCTCATTTGCATTTTTGGCAATAGACGGGCCTGCAGCCATTAGAGCGCTTAAAATGACAGTAGAAATAAGTAGGCTAAGGCTTTTCATTTAGAATACTCCCGTTTGAGACAAATGGAGTAAATCGAAATGCCACTTGATGGCAATTCAAATTAATTTATGGGCCGCATAGATATTTAAATGGCAGTAAATTAGGCACACCACGTAGAAATGAAAAGCTAGTCCAAGCCCATATCGTGTCTCTTTAAGTTTATCACTTGAAATGTCAACCTCCGCGCCTGCCATTACGAAGAAAGCAAATTGGCGCAGAGAAGGTCTCATTTCAGTTGCCCTTTCGTAAATTGACCCATTGCTTGATTTGGATTTAGAAAACAAAGGACTTGGAAAGTGTCGGACTCACTTCCAGTTTTCTAAGAAGGGCTTTAAATCGAGAGCTTTGATCATAAGAAGCTTCATTGGTGAGGCCGCCGTCGAAGGTTCAAAAAAGAAGTATTGATTAGAGGATATCAAGGTCTTGGTTTTACTTTTAAGAAAGAAGGCGCCTCTTTCATGATGTATTCGAAGCGGAGACACTGAGTCCTTTCGTGAGGTGTTGACGGCGCATTTAATGACGGTCAATAAGGCTGGTCTCGCAAAAAAGTCAGGTATTGGCCGAAGAACTCTGTATGATTTAATGGATCCAAATAAAGAATTCAATCCTGAGCTTTCAATGCTCTCTGCAGTTATTCGATCTTTGGCCGCTTAGTTTTCACAAACTTCTTTTTCTTGGCGTCCCATCGGCGAGTCGGCCGGAGTTGCTCTTGAACAGCACTCCTGCTATTTTGATCGAACCTGCGGGAGCTCTTCGAGCAGCAGCTTCTCACACTGTCCATCCGCACCAATTTACCTTCTTGTACATTCAAAAACAGG
>JAYVXS010000125.1:0-17711 GCA_043784965.1 Bdellovibrionales bacterium | reverse complement strand
GATTCGAGAATTCCACATCATTAAAAAGCGACGGCGCATATGTTGCCATTTGCTCTTTAAAAAGATTTTTTGCCGATGCTTTATCTATGTATTCAAGGCTGGCGGTATCTTTAAGACTAAGTATATTTTGTTTAATTGCTGCAATTCGGTCTTGAGACACTCCTTCATTTAGATAGGCCGTCACACGAATAGAATCTCCCAAACCTGAAATTACCGATTCAAGATTTAGCATAAATAGAACAACGAAACTAATAATCGAAAAGCTTGCCGCCAAGACTACAAGAGTTGTGATCTGCATGCCTGTCTGATGTATCCACACTCGCCTCAAATTTGAAAATTCTTCGTTCATTTTAGCGTTCTCTTTTACTTGTCTGAAATAATTTTTCCGGATTGAATTTGTACAACTCGTCTCGCGCGACGGCGCACCATTTCGTGATCGTGACTGGCAACGAAAACCGTCGTCCCCTGTGAATTCACCTTTACAAGTAAATCCATGATTTCTTCACTTAACTGGGGGTCTAAATTGCCAGTGGGCTCGTCGGCGATGAGAACGCCCGGCTGATGAACAATTGCCCTTGCAATGGCAACCCGCTGTTGCTCACCACCAGACAATTGCTCAGGAAAGGACTTTGCTTTAAATACGAGTCCAACCTGGTCAAGAACCTCATGAGTGCGTCTCTGAATATAGCTGGCTCTTTCATTTCTAATTTGCAAGGGCAGCGCCACATTTTCAAAGATCGTGCGTCGCTGTAAAAGTCTGAATTCCTGAAAAACGACACCGATTTTTCTTCTCAAAAATGGAACTTCTTTTGGATTGATTCGACTCAAGTCATAGCCTTCGACTAAAAGTCTTCCTGATGAGGCCATGTCAAAAGCGCTGATCATGCGAAATAGTGTTGTTTTACCTGAACCACTTGGCCCAGTTAGAAAGAGAAACTCTCCTTTGTGAATTTCTAGATCGACATTTGAAAGTGCATGAACGCCACCAGAGTAAGTTTTATAGACGTGTGAGAAATGTATCATTTCTATAGTGTAGTCTGCCACTCAATCCGAACCAATTAATAAATCAATTGACCAGACACAAGTTGGTCTAGAACGAGTTGATGCTGCTCAATCAAGGCTAGACGAAGTGCTCGGGAGTTATTGAAGGCACTGGGCTTAAGAATGTCTCGGTACGAAGTTTTGATGTTTTTTACAACCGCGCCATTCAAATAGACTCGACTCACAAGATAGGGATTTTCAACACCCCAGTCTTCACTTTGCACATGATAACTGGCGCCGCCATATTCGATATCTGAATTAAATCCCTTTTGCATAAAACCTCTTAGATGAATACTTAACTGAAGCTGTCTCAATTTGACAATCTTATTTGAGAATTTCTTCTAAGAATCTAAGCTAAATGTCTAGTTTATTTGGTCACAACTCCTAAGGCCAATTTTACTTGCAACTCATAAGAGAAACTCAAGATTCTGCCGAAGATACAGTATGATCAAAGCTTCATCAAATTTGGGTTCGAGATCTGTTCAGTTACCGCGTACCCATACTAAGCATATTTTGAAATTACTTTTTTTGGCGCTGGTGCTTAGCTTATTCTATAATAACTGTTCAAACAGCAGCTCCTCTGGTTCGAATTCTTCATTTTCAACTCCGCCAAAGCCGTATTGCCCCTATCTTCCTTCAAAACTTTTTTCAGAGGGAGTTTCAATTTCAGGACAGGCAGTTTACGAATATCGAATTGGCGGCAATGGCGAGGTTGCAACTGGAGTCGAAGTATTTGCTCCTCTGGTAACTGCAGGCATTCAAAAATTCTCAGTCACTATTAATTCACAAAATTATTTTTGGTTATCACCCGCGAACTTTACCGCAAACGAGGTCCTTTCGTCTTTGGCAGAAGTAGTTAACGCAGACCCCGAGGCACTTGCTATCGCAAGCCCTGGCCCGGCCAAACTCACACTTACACCACGAGATGAAGTCCTTATCTCTTCGTTGACATACTCGGATAATCTTAAAAAATTAGAAGGGGATTTGCCGCACGCCATTCGCTTTGCAGAGGTGACCATCACGGATGCAAGCCAATCCATTGTTCAATGCGCAGAAACCGACGCTTCAGGTAGCTTCAGTTTTGAGCTACCCAAGGGGGCCGCAGAATACAAAGTAAGTATCAGTTCACGGGCAAATAACACAAGTCTTCAAGCCTACGTTTTGCAAGATCCAGATGCAAATCAAACTCATTCGATAAGCACTTTTGTTTCTGCAACACAATCAACGAATCAATTGAGACTGATTGCTAAGGGTGATGGCTCTCTTGAGGGGGGCGCATTCAATATTCTTGATCAGCTTGCACGCACAAATATTTTTCTACGCAAATACGCTTCAGTTACCCAGGGGTGTGGCGCAACTGAGTTCCCGGATTGTACGCCATTTACAGTTGCACCAATGGTTTATGTTTATTGGCAGAAAGGATTCAACCCAGGAATCTATGAGGGCCTAGATCCCAATTCTGGAATAAGTTACTTTTTGCCAAGTCGAAATCAGCTCTACATCATGGGTGGCATCAACGGTGATGTTAACTTTTCTGACACTGATCACTTCGACAATTCCATTATCATTCACGAATATGGTCACTTCATTGAAAGCAATTACGGCAAATCTGACTCTCCTGGCGGAAGTCACGATGGCTTTTCTCAGCTTGATCCTCGATTGGCATGGAGTGAGGGCTGGGCTGACTTCTTTCAAGCCAGTGTCACCGGCGACCCTTTTTACCGAGACACTTATGGAAATCCAAACGGGACAGCCGGAGTGTTTTTTAACGAAGACATTGAACATTTAACTGCTCTGTCCGCCGATCGCCCAAATGCGAGCCCCTTTGGCGAGGGCATTTATCACGAGTTTTCAATCACCCGTTTGCTTTGGGATGCTTTCGACTCAAAAGCTGAACCTGGTATGGGAAAAGCTGCGTTGGATGATCAGGTGCAAGCGCCATTCGCAGAGATCTGGTCTGTGTTTAGCGGACGTACTTCGGGATTTCGCGACCTAAATCAACACTTTCGCAGCATGGGACTTTTTCATCTTTTGCAAAACTCAAAGTCCTCGCACACAGATTTCTCAAGTTTACGAGAGAGTGAGTTTCAAGATGCAGATCGACGATTCTATGGGGCTATACTCCAGACAACTGGCTGTAGTTCTAGTAGCACCCTAACTATAAATCCAAAGTCCACTTTCGAAGTCGATTACTTTCGCAACGATCGATTTTACTCCTATTATCACACTGGCGGTCCACTAGATGTTCTGTTGAACTATAACACTCCCTCAGGAGCCTTAGCTGATCTGGATTTATCGCTTTACCCAGAACGTCACAATTTAGAGGATTATTCATCACGTAAAGGCTCAAGTGAAGCCACGCCACCAGTCAACTGCACTTCTAGCACTCAATGTTCAGAGCATATTATGGTCAATCTGACCGCCGGATTTTATCTGATAAATGTTTCGGCATCGGTCTTATCGTCAGGTCCAACAAACTTTAGCCTGATGATAAATTCAAATTCAACCTGCGTAACAAATTAGAGGAGCCAAAGTTGAAAAATACGAAGTTTGATGGCTTGAAATTGTGCATCCTCCCCATTGGGCTTTTGCTTTTAAGCTATTTAGGGCTCATTGCGGTTAAATATAACTATGCCAATGAAAACGCCGCACTAAAATTATCAAAGCTTATGGAGTCACGTCTGCCCACAAGTGATGACCAAATCCTCCTGGGTACGAACACTCCTCCAAATGAAATTAAAAAGGATAGGCTAAAAAAGCTGCAAAGTAAGAACTCTCTAGAAAATTTCAAAAAACCGCACAATAGCATTTCACTTGAAATAACCAGCTCGCAACAAGAACCCATTGCTGCCAATCAAGAGTTTGAGCTCGTTGGCACAATTAGTATTGAACGCGAGGTTGGACCAATTGAAGTTACTTGGCACTTGCCAAAGGGAATCGAAGTCCTCGACCCAAAGCATCTGCACCTCACCATATATCTCCAGCAAGGCGGAATGCAGCGAGTGACGCTCACGGCATTTTCGCGAATTCAAACGAACCAACAAATTCATCTAGAGGCCCGCTATAATCAAGGCTCCCTAAAAATCGGCAATACAGTTCAGTTTAATACTATTGACCAGACACGTATTAATAAAGCGACTCTTCGACAGAGAAAACTTCTTTCGTTGACACGTAAAAATGATAGTGACCGCATTGAGAAAGGCACAATATGGCAATAGGCAAAGCTTTTTTACAAATTTTTATTGTTTCGACCTGGCTGCTATTCAATGCTCAAGAGACTTTTGCTAGCGACGAAACTGCAACGGCAGAAGCCCTTAGCAAAACACAAAGTTTACTTCGCGACCCTCAACAGCGACAAAAGGCAGGCGCAGAATCTACAAAGGCAGCCGCAACTATGAAATCGGTTGAAGGTATGGTTGGACCAAGTCACACGCAAGAATTGTATGATCTCAGCGCAGACGTATTGGCGACAATTACCAACCGATCGAAAGGAAATACAGACCTAATGAAACAAGATGCTGAGAGAAAACCTGAAGAATTCATTAAGCTATTGACTCCCGAACAGTGGGCAAAAATAGAAGCCTTAGCAAAAAAAATCGAAGCTGAGCGTGGCCCAAGCTCAACGACTTCACCGCCTAAATAAAATTAATTAGGGTCCTTATACGAGATTAATTTCAATAAGTGGGTCAAATTGCTCTTGTAAAATACCGTGAATCGCATCGAGCGTTCCCGCTGAGGAACTTGGACAAGTGCCACAAGCACCTTGATAGCGAATATCCACGCGATGATCTTTGTAAGAAATCACTTCGATGTCTCCGCCATCACCTTGCAAATACGTGCGCACTGTACGATCTAGAATTTCTTCGATTTGTTGAACTTCTAATGGCAATTTCGAGCGATCCAATTTCTTATTCTCTTCTTCAGTTAGAAATTCGGGGTCGTGCACGACAATTCGAGTTTGAATAATCACGCTTACTTCTGCCTTGAGTTTCTCTGAATCTACATTTTCGGAGTGAGTCACAGTTAAAACATTTTCAAAAAAATGAAGTTGCGTGACCCCATCAACATGAAAAATTTCTTCTGCAAGCATGACTCCAAAGGCCTCACTTGGTCGCGTAAATGTCGCCTTGCCAACTGCTTTCAGTGTTCGGTTAACCACAAATTTTATTGCATTTGGATTTGGCGTTGGCAAAACCCTAACTAGAACTTCGCCGCTTTCAACTATTTCACTCATAGAAGCAAACCTTTCGCTTTTTGAATGGATTCAATAAAAAAGTCAATTTCGTCTTCTGTATTATAAATTGAAAATGAGGCTCTTGCTGTCGAGGTCAAACCAAGCTTTCTTAAAAGCGGCTGTGTGCAATGATGCCCTGTTCGAATGGCGATTCCCTCTTGATCGAGAATACTGCCTAAATCTGAGGGATGAATGCCGTTTACTGTGAAACTGATAATGGCCCCCTTTGGGGTGAGTGGCCCAATAATATTTAACCCTGAAATTTTTTGCATTTGAGAGGTCGCGTAATTTAGCAATTCATCTACGACTAAGAATGCTTTTTGAACATAGTCACGATTTAAATATTTAAGGGCCTCTCCCAAAGCAATAGCATCAGCAATGGCAGGTGTCCCTGCCTCAAACTTTTGTGGCAAATCGGCATAAGTTGTCTTTTCAAAATGTACATCTGCAATCATACTTCCACCACCCTGATAGGGTGGCATTTCATTCAATAATTTTTCTTTACCGTATAAGACACCTATCCCATATGGTGCAAAAATTTTATGGCCTGAAAATGCCAAGAAATCACAATCTAGCCTTTGCACATCTATGGCTTGATGACTCACCATTTGCGCGGCATCCAACAAAACTAAGGCTCCAGCCTCATGTGCAAGATCAATATATTTTTTTGTATCGACAATGGTACCAAGCGTGTTTGAGCACATCGTAAGAGCAAGTATTTTTGTTTTTTTATTAAGAAGACGCTTATAAGAATCAAATTGAAGAGCGCCATTTTTATCGACTTCGATAACGCGAAGCTTGGCACCCACCCGGGACGCTAGCCGTTGCCAGGGAACAATATTGGAGTGATGTTCAAGCTCTGACAAAATAATTTCATCGCCGACCTTAAGACTTTCGCCCCAACTCTGCGCCACCAGATTTATCGACTCGGTAGTACCTCGGGTAAATATGACTTCAGATAGGCTTTGTGCTGAAATAAATTTGCGAACCAGTTCTCGGGCCCCTTCGTAATTGTAGGTTCCCTGTGATCCCAAAAAATGGGAGCTTCGATGAATATTTGAAACTTCTGTCTGATAATACCTCTGCAAACGATCGATCACACAGTCCGGCTTCAGGCTGGAGGCGGCATTGTCCAAATAGATCAATTTCTGTCCATGAATTTTTTGCTTCAAAATTGAAAAATCGTTTCGAATTTTTGCGCCTTCATCCTGGGATAAATTTTGCTGGCTCATTATATTTCCGGCTTCAAAGAACTCAGCTTTTTCGAAAGCAAAAAACTAAGCTTATCTTTTACAAGTGAGTTTACCTCTGCAAGCATTTCAAATGCATAGCCCTCGATAAGCAACTGAACGGCCTGCTTACGATCAATAGCCCTAGAGACCAAATAGAAAATCTGATTTGGATCAAGTTGTCCAGACGCCGACCCATGAGTTGCCTTTACGTCATCATTTAAAATTTCGAGACGCGGCAACGAATCTATTTCGGCCTGATCACTAACCAATAAATTTTTATTTAATTGTTCAGCGCTGGATTTTGCCGCGCCTTTTTCAATTCTAATTTTAGAATTAAATACCGCCTTCGATTGATCTGCCAATATCCCTTTGAAAGTCTGATGACTTATAGTTTCAGGAGCCACATGTCGAATGATCCCCTGATGATCAGTGTGTTGGCTTTCTTGGTTAAGATACACGCCATTTACAAAAGCTTCAGCTCCTGGTTCATTTAGATTGACGAAGGTCTCAGTGCGACTCAAATCCCCACCAAGGTCAATATGTAAGGATTTAAGAACACTCGCCGCCGCCTGCTCAAACTTCTTAAAAAAGAAATTTATACTCCCCTTTGAACACGTATTTAAAAAACAGTGCTCAAGATGAGCCTGTGCTTTCAAATTTACTTCACACTGATGGCTTTCAATTTGATCCGGCATCTCTGTAAGTCCGCCATGAATTTCAAAAACGCATGCCTCTGCAAACTCATTTAAGATAATTTGCAATCTGGAGGCATGAATCTGCGCGCGGGAAACATTGTTCGATGTAAGATATAAAAAAACAAAGGGCTTAAGAACTTTCTCACCCTTTCTAACTTCGAAAGAGTATAAGTCTTTTAATAGAAGCTGATTTACTTTTTCAAGCTCAGAATTCGAGCTTAGCTGAGCAAATTTATCCCCTTGGCCAATTTGAAAAAAATCATACTTTTTTGATGGCGAAATTTTCGAAAGTTTTGGAATAAAAATCCCGTTCCAAAAAACAAAACTAGCCTCAAAGTCCTCAGATAAATACTGCTGCCATTGGGTTGGCAATATGTCTGGGGGCGCTTGCTCGGCGGGCCAAAAATCTAATTTTGCAAGCTTTAGAATATTAGTGTACTTCCAAGTCTCGAACTTCGGGCTGGGCCAAGAGTAGTTTTGAAGCAAATCCGCAACTGCCTCATCAAATGACTTGGGCGAGATCTTCGCGTGCCAATCACGAGACGCCAACTTAGCGTTGGAAAAGACTTTCTCTAAATTTGAAAAGCTCATTGAATTAACCAATCATAACCCTTTTCCTCAAGTTTTTGAGCGAGTTTCTTATCCCCACTTTCAATGATCTTTCCATCTGATAATACATGCACAAAATCAGGCACAATATAATTGAGTAAGCGTTGATAGTGGGTAATCAAAATAACGGCGTTGCTTTTGTTTTTAAGTTTATTTACGCCCTCAGCGACGACTTTTAAAGCATCAATATCAAGACCAGAGTCAGTTTCGTCTAATATCGCAAGGCGTGGAGAAAGCACCGCCATTTGGAGAATTTCATTTCGTTTTTTTTCTCCTCCAGAAAATCCTACATTAACTGCGCGGCTCAGAAATTTTTCATCCATATTAATGGTTTTCATTTTGCCTTTTACAAACTCTAAAAATTGCGCATCGCTCATCTCGGGAGCCCCTTGATGCTTGCAAATGGAGTTGAATGCCATTTGCAAAAACTTGAGATTGCTAACTCCAGGCACCTCAATCGGATATTGAAAAGCCATATATACGCCTTCGCGAGCTCGTAGCTCCGGAGCCATCTCAAACAGATTCTTCATTTTGAAATTGATTTCGTAAAGTGCTTTACCCTCATTCACCTTATAATCTGGATGACCCGCTATTATCTTTGAGAAAGTGCTTTTGCCTGATCCATTCGGTCCCATGATGGCATGGACTTCTCCGGCCCCTACTTTAAGATTTAGGCCCTTGAGAACTTCTTTTCCATCAACGCTTGCAAATAAATTTTGTATCTCTAACATTCTAAGTCCCTCACCAAATCGTCAAGTTATCCAACGCTATTTTCTAATTTCATTTCTATTAACTTTACCGCCTCCACTGAAAACTCAAGAGGAAGTTGCTTAAAAACGTCCTGACAAAAGCCATTTACCAATAGTGAAATCGAAGATTCGCTATCAATACCGCGCGATTTTAAATAGAAAATTTGGTCCTCACTGATTCTCGAAGTACTAGCTTCATGCTCGAGAATTGCAGATTTATTCTTTACTTCAATATAAGGATAGGTATGGGCCGAGCACTGATCACCCACCAACATTGAGTCACACTGCGAATAATTGCGAGCTCCCTCGGCTGAAGCCATAATTTTAACTTGGCCACGATAAGAATTGCTTGAGTGTCCGGTCGAAATGCCCTTTGAAATGATCGTACTCTTGGTGTTCTTTCCGATATGAATCATTTTAGTGCCGGTGTCCGCCTGCATACGATCATGCGTCAGAGCAACAGAATAAAAAGCTCCTTGAGAATTTTCGCCAAGAAGAATGCAACTTGGGTACTTCCAGGTAATCGCCGACCCACTTTCTATTTGAGTCCAACTTATTTTTGAATTCTTACCTTGGCATTTTCCACGCTTGGTCACGAAATTATATATTCCACCACGGCCATCTTTGTCGCCGCTATACCAGTTTTGTACGGTTGAATACTTGATCTCGGCATCATCATGAGCAATTAGCTCAACGACAGCGGCATGCAACTGATTTTCATCTCGTTGGGGCGCGGTACAGCCCTCGAGATAATTCACGAAACTTCCACTTTCTGCAATTATAAGTGTCCTCTCAAATTGTCCGGTGTCTTGTGCATTTATTCGGAAATAAGTTGAAAGATCGATCGGACAACGAACTCCTTTTGGAATATAAACAAATGAGCCATCGGTAAATACAGCGGCATTCAATGCTGAATAAAAATTGTCGGCGTATGGAACGACGCTGCCTAGATATTTTTTAATAATTTCAGGATGCGAGTGCATCGCTTCAGAAATTGAACAAAATATCACGCCTACTTTTTTAAGATCTTCTTGATGAGTGGTGCCGACCGAGACGGAATCAAAGACCGCATCCACCGCGACGCCACTTATTCTCTTTTGTTCTGATAAAGGAATCCCAAGGCGTTCAAATGTTTTAACCAATTCGGGATCCAGCTCATCCATTGATTTTGGCCCGTCTCCGGACTTCTTTTTTGGTGCTGAAAAATAAATTATGTCATTAAAATCAATTTTTGGATAACTAAGGTTTGCCCAAGTAGGCTCAAGCATTGTGAGCCAATGCTTATAAGCTTTTAATCTAAAATCTAGCATCCATGATGGTTCATTTTTCTTCTTCGAGATGAAGCGAACAATGTCCTCGTTTAATCCCCTTGGGGCCGAATCAGTTTCAATCTCGGTTACAAATCCATATTTATATTCTTGTTCAAGATCGACGGTTTTTGGTGTTTTACTTTCCATAAGTACTTGCTTCAATTTGCGAAAGTTGCCTATCGTTCCTAAGGGCCTTGGCCTCTAGTAGATCACCCACATTTATTGAATCGTAAAAATCATTCAGCTTTCGATTAAGGGTCGTCATCGGTGACATAATCGAACAATGCTCCAGCACCTCGCAAGGTGAAGCATCCTCTCTATGAAGACATTTGGCTAAATGAACTGGGCCCAAAATGAATTTCATCAATTCGCCTAAAGAAAGCTTATTCAAGTCTTTCACGATCTGATAACCGCCATTGACTCCTTGCTCTGATTTCAAAATGGCCTTTTGAGCCAGAATCTGCATCACTCTTGCGGTCGCATCAAATGGCATGTTAAAGTGCAGACTAATTTCTTTGGCGGTCGAAAGCTCCCCTGGAGACTTAGTCTTCATGTGTTTAAGGGCAATCAAAGCATATTCTAATTTTCGATTGATCTTATTCATATATTCTTGGTCTCATCCATTTTTGTATCTACTTCAAATTTAATTTCGAAAGAATTTATTTAGTTGGGTTTCTAAGTATTCTTCGCTATCTTGATCGCCATTCTGCGCCGAAATTCAGAAGCTCCCTCATTTTGGTCAGTACGAGACAAAAACTAGCTGAAAACCAAATGAAGGTCAATTGAAATAGGTTATTTTTGACCCTATATTGGGTGGTGAGAATTGGCGATTGTATTTAAAAAAGCTATTATTTATAGGTAGTTAGTTTATGAAGTCAGCCCTGAAGAATTTTTCAATAGTGATTTTTATTGTATTTATAAGTCTTTTTACGGCCTGGTTGTACCTTCACAACAAGGGCTTACAAAGAATCACTACTTCATTTCAGGCCGGCTTTTTTACTGAGGCCGAATTGAAAAATACGCGTCTGCTTATAGCTCTACGCGGAGAAAGTCTTGATTTCCCAGAGAATACCTTGCCCGCCTTTGAGGCCGCTGCCAAAATCAACCCAGATATTGTTTTGTGGGCAGATGTTTCACTTTCAAAAGATGGAGTCCCTGTGGTGACTCGTCATCAAGACCTATCACCTTACGGAGGAATCGACGCCTTTGTACCCCTGCTCAGCTTTGAAGAAATTGAAAAAATCGATGCCGGCTATAACTATCAAAAGGCAAATCTAGATTTTTCATTTCGCGGCAAAGGCCTAAAAATTTTGTCGGTCAAAAAGCTGGTTGAGAGCTTTCCTAATCATCGCTTTGTAATCAATTTGATAGATGACTCTGTTGGCCTTGAACAACAGCTCATAAAAGCTATCGACTATAGTGATAAAACTCATCGATTCATCATCACTAGCGAGCGTGATAAAATCATTAAACAAACCAGAAAAATTGCGCCCATGCTATTATATGGAGCAAGCACACCGCAGCTCACACAACTGATGATTCTCGCAAATCTCTTTTTGCAAAACTTAGCCCCACTCGACGCTGACGTACTTGTTATAGAAAAAACTGTTGAAAAAATTAGAACCTCGCGCCGCGTTCATCTGAATGATAAAATGATTCAAGAGGCCCATCGCAGATCGCTCAAGGTCTTCGCAGGCAATGCTCAAAATTCACAAGAGGCTTCAGCTCTTGTCCATTTTGGAGTTGACGGCGTTATTTCAAGTCATCCCAACTTATTCATAAATTTTTATAAAAAGCACGACTTCAGTCGGTAAACTATAATCTGAATAGGGCTGAGATGCTTCTGCTGAAAAAATCGCCGCGCGAAAGATAGAAAATGGACAACTTGCGAAATATATTCTTTTACAGAAGCTCAATAAAAGCCTTAATCTGTTGAGACTATGACAAATCAAATTTTTAGCTTTTTTATTTTTTTAAGTACTCAAACTTCAGCCGCCGCTAGTGCTCGAATCGGGGTCAAAGCCGGTGTTTTAGATGCCGTGTTGGCCGCCAGTTTTCCAGTACAGGCTTTATTGCTAATATTGGTTGGTTGCTCGATCATTTCTTGGGCTATCATCTACGCAAAATATCGACAATTTCAAAATATGAATTCTTCGAATCAAGAGTTTAATGACTTTTTTTGGAAAGCAAAGGCGCTTGAGAATGTTCATAATAAGATTGATGCGTATGCGGCGAGCAGTCTTAGCAAAGTGTTTACCGCTGGATACATTGAGCTTCAAAGAATTGCGGATTCAAGTTTGGCAAAAAATTCTGACTCCGAAAACTTAAAGCTTTCGGGAATTGATAATCTCGAGCGAGCGATTCAAAAATCAATCGGAACAGAAGTCTCAAATGCAGAGGCAAGACTAAATTTTTTAGCTACCACCGGAAGTACAGCACCTTTTGTTGGCCTGCTTGGTACTGTGATCGGAATTATGTCATCCTTTACGAGTATCGCGAGCAGTGGCTCAGCTAGTCTTGCCGTGGTTGCCCCCGGAATCGCTGAAGCCCTATTTTCTACCGCCGTCGGCCTGTTTGCAGCCATACCGGCAGTCGTGGCCTATAATTATTTTATTGGTCGCATTCGAAAAATTGAAATAGATCTCAATAATTTTGGATCTGATTTTCTAAACGTCGCAAAAAGAAACTTCTTCGGAGATAAATAGTGGGCATGATTGGTGCTTCATCTAAAAGTCGAATGGCAATGAGTGAAATAAATATCACTCCAATGGTAGACGTTATGTTAGTTCTACTTATAATATTTATGGTGACAACGCCCATGATGCAACAAGGGATCGACATTGATCTTCCAGAAGTATCAAGCTCAGGAGCACCAACCAATGATGAGCCATTCGTTCTCGAAATTCGCAAGAATAAAAAACTTTATGTAGGTGAAACTGAACTGCGAATGTCGGCGCTCTCAGAGAAGCTGACTGCTATTTTTTTAACCCGAAAAAATAAGCAAATTTATTTACAGGCCGATCGAAACGTTGATTATGGACTAGTTGCCGAGGCAATGGGTGAAATTCGTGCCGCAGGAATTTCAAATATAAGCTTGGTAACATTGCCAAAAGTAAATTAGATCTCTTGTGTAGGTAGTTGCGAGATCTAATTAGGGAGCCTATAGAGATGCCGATGACAATTGCACTTTTACGATGCATTTGATTTATTTGAAAACCCTTGTAATGTGAGATCCAGTTGAAAATGAATATGCCGGTCCAAATTCGATATCAAGATAACTTTTCCAAATGTATTCGTTGGTCTCTAGTAGGACATTTTGTAGTCGCCGCATTTATGATCTTTCGAGCTGTTTTTTACCCATCAGTACCTATATTCATTCAACGTGCCATTCGCGTAGATATGGTTGCTTTGCCAACAAAATCTCAGTTTATTGCAAACCCCTCAACGCCAGTGCCCATCCCAGTTGAGGTAAAACTAACCGAGCCCATTGCGCCGCCAGTGACAAAAAAATTACCCGACGTTAAGAAGATCGACCCTAAAAAAATCGATTTAAAGAAATCAACTACAGCCCAAGACGATGCCATAAAGCGACTCCAGGCCTTTAAGAAACTGGCTGAAATGTCGAAGGCAAAAGAGCCCATACCAGCCAAATCTGCGACGCCGATTCGTGGCTCCGTACTCGCGGCCGGCTCGTCGATTACTGGGCTTAATAAAATTGATTATAATGATTACCTCGAAAAACTCGACGACAAGATTAAATCCCATTGGAATTTACCCAGTCTTTTGAAAAATCAAAGCTTCACCGCTACGGTAATGGTCTATATAGATGGCTCTGGAAACATCACAAAAAAAGTACTAGCAAAGTCTTCAGGAAATTCTGTGTTCGATGAAAAATGCCTAGAAGCCATTGAGCACTCGAGTCCGTTTGATCGTCCTCCAGAAAAATTGGCTAATATTTTAGCAGTAGACGGCATCGAATTTGGATTTCCTGAATAGTGAGCAAATTATTGAAGGAGCACGTTATGAGAAAATTCGCCAGATCATTTTATCAGATAGCAACAGGACCTATTTTGCTCATGATTACCAGTCATTTCTTATTACTCGCCATGGTGCAGGCAGAAAGCCCCATTCATTTAAATGTCGGAGATGCCAAATTTAAGAAAAGCATAATGGCCATTCCTACGTTCCAATACCTGGGAACACTTGGTCTCAGCAAAAACTATCTCACCTTCGGAAAAGAAATATACGACACTATTCAATTTGATCTAAGTGTTAGTTCATATTTCGATTTTTTAAAGCGTGAGGCGTTTATTGAGGATACCTCTAAGGTAAGTCTCCGGCCGGTCATAGAAGAGGCTTCGGGATTTAATTTTTCAAGCTGGAAACAAATTGGTGCCGATTTTCTTATTCGGGCTGGTTATAAGATAGTAGATGACGAGGCAACACTCGAAATTTATCTGTATTATGTTCCCCAACAAAAACGAGTCCTAGCAAAAACTTATAAAGGTCGCTCAAAAGATGCGAGAATCATCGCCCATACAGTCGCAAATGACATTGTAAAGGAACTTACCGGCATCAGAGGATTTTTTCTTTCTAAAATTGTGACCTCGCGAACAACAGAGCCTCAGCAGCGTGAGATTTTTGTAATGGATTGGGATGGTGCTAACGTGAGGGCAATAACTCATCATCATTCAATTGCCAATTCACCGGCTTGGTCGGCCGATGGCAAAACCATTGGATATCGAAATTTTACTTACCACACCACTGAACGCACACGAAATGCAGATTTGTTTTTCTACAATTTAGCGAATCAGGAACGAAAATTAATTTCGGCGCGACCAGGGATTAATTCTGGCGTAAGTTTTTTTCCTGACGGAAAGTATATTGCACTCACCATGACTCGTGGAGAAAGCCCCAATATTTATAAAATGACAATGGATGGACGCTCCTTTGATGCCTTAACTTCAAGTAAAAAGGATGTCCTCAATGTGGAACCAAGCGTAAGTCCGGATGGTAAAAAAATTGCATTTTCTTCTGATCGCAATGGTCGCCCAATGGTTTATGTTATGAATACTGATGGCACAAATGTGAAGCGCCTTACAATTGCCGGGGAATTCAATTCATGTCCAAAATGGTCCCCTGATGGAAAGAAGATAGCTTTCGCAGGAAGCGACAAAGGTCACTTTGATCTATTTGTAATGGATGCTGATGGTGAAAATATGATACGTCTCACCTCGGCTAAAAAAACTACAAATGACAAAATGTCAGACAACGAAGATCCAAGCTTTTCGCCTGACGGCAGACATATACTTTTTTCAAGTAATCGAGACGGCCACCATCAGCTTTATATCGTCGATATAGATGGCGAGAATGAGCGCCGAATCACCTTCGATAAGAATGACTATTATAAGCCGGCTTGGTCTCCTTTTCTTGACTAATCTTGCCAAGCTCGCAACCTATTCTAAAGAAGAAATTTTGCGCGCTTGTGAGTTTTCGCCGGCATTGGAACGTTATCTTAACTTGCTTAAACGCCCAGAAGCCGAACTAGATGATAAATCTCGCCTTCGGATTTCACGGCACATATGTTGGTGCGAAGCCGTCATGGCTACTTTTCTAAAAAAGTCTACAGCTGAAGACGTTTGCAATGCTTGGTCTCTGGCCGCTGAAAACCTCATTGCCAAGGCCTGGGTACTAGCTGGCGGTGATGACCTTGATTTTATTATCCTTGCGCTCGGAAAGCTCGGTTCTCGTGAACTCAATTTGAGCTCTGACGTTGATTTAGTTTTTGTTAGAAGAGATGACAAAACAGTTGATCCAAAAATTTTACAAAATTTCACCTCTCTTTTATCTGAACTCAATGAGTTTGCTTATTGTCTGCGAGTCGACCTGAATCTGAGGCCGGGGGGTGGCTCAGGCTCTACAATAACCTCACAAACTGAGTTTGAATATCACTACGGTTACCATGGTGAAATGTGGGAGCGCCTCTCCTATGTTCGAGCCCGCTTCATTTATGGTGATCCAAGTCTGGCGGAGGAAGTTTTAAAGTTTGCTAATCATTTTTCTTATCGAAAGCACATTGATCTTACTCTTGTAGATGATCTCACCCAGTTAAGAAATAAAATACACTTTGAGTTAAGTCTCAAAGATCAGAAACACTACAACTTAAAGTTAAGTCCAGGAGGAATTCGCGACCTAGAACTATTTGTACACTCGTTGCAACTCATTCATGGCGGAAAGAACAAATCCCTTCAGACCCAGTCAACTTCATTGGCTATACGTCGTCTTTCAGAGCTATCATTTCTAAGTGAAGAGAATGCTCAGTTTTTGTATGATTCGTATTGGTTTTTCAGAGAAGTTGAAAATCATCTTCAAGCTCGCGAAGACCAGCAAACTTACTTACTCGATCGTAACAAGAGCCAGTTTATGCATTATAATATCTCAGAAATTCTTTTGCAAGCTGAAAAAAATCACAGCTTCGTGTCCACCCTACTTCGAGTGGATTTGAAAAACTCCCTGCCTGTTGAGCTGTCGCAACAACAGGATTGGCTAAATGCCCTGGGCTTTTCTCAAGTTTCAATCAAGGAGACCTGGCCCAGTATTGTGGCTGCCAGCGTCCAATCCCTAAAGTCCGAACGGGATGAGTCCTCTCGCCTTCTTTTTTTAGAAAGTTTTATTGAACATCTGGCCACTATCAATCGAAATAAAGATCTCGCACTTGCGCTTTTGTTTGATTTCATCAAGGCCACTCGTGCAAAAGCGAGCTTATATAGCCTTTTAAATCGAGAAAAAAAATTGACTGAAGAAATTGCCTGGTTGTTTTCTTGCTCCCCTTATTTAGCAAATATTTTTTCAATGCGGCCTGAACTAATTGATAGTTTATTTTTTAATGCTCAGGCTGAACTTCCTGCCGCGCAAGATGAACTTCTTGAAATGCTAGTCGAAAGACGATTGATCATAGAGGTTCTCGCAGCTAAGGCATTTTTGAAGGACCGAGACTTGGCCGCACTATCAAGTGAACTTACATTTACTGCCGATGAAATCTGCAAAGCAATTTTGCTGCGAATCACGGATGAGCTAAAGTGTGAAAAGGTAAATATCATTTGTCTTGGCAAGTGGGGTGGACGCGAGCTTGGCTTTCGCTCCGATCTAGATTTTATTTTTCTGACCGACGAAGAACCAAGCCCCACACAACAAAAGTTGAGCCGGCGAGTGATTGCTTGGCTCAATCAGCCTAGTCGCGGTGGCGTTATCTACAATGTCGACACCCGCTTAAGGCCAAGCGGTCATGCCGGACCGCTACTTGTCTCAAAGGCTCAACTTGAAAGTTTTTTGCGACACCAAGCTCAACCATGGGAACGCCAAGCTTACTTAAAAGCTCGACCTCTGTTTGAAACAGACTTTTCTGCATGCCAAATAGCCTCAGAAGTGCCACTAAGTCCTGAAAATGAAATTTCACTTCGAGAAATTCGTGCAAAACTTTTAATTGTCGATGCACAGGTATTTGATCTCAAATTTCAAGAAGGTGGTCTAGTCGATATCGAATTCGCAGCTCAAATTGGATTGCTGAAAGGCTCACAATTCTCTCTTGATTCGTCGACTCAGGGCATGATTCAATGTCTTATGAGGCAGTATGAGCTGTGGAATAATCTGGGACCAATACTTTTGAAAAATTATCTTCATTTAAGAACGGTCGAGCAAATGCACCAACTCACAAATTCCCAATCTCAAGCTAAAATGAAAATTGATTCGCAGAGTTTTCAAGCGCTATCAGCAAATCTAAGCTTGGATGTCAAAGTCTTGATTCACCAATTAAATGACGTCTTCTTAGAAAATTCACGCTT
>JAYVXS010000124.1:0-5894 GCA_043784965.1 Bdellovibrionales bacterium | reverse complement strand
TGTCGCAATGAAAAGGTCTCGAAAACGCCAGGAGCGAAGCGCCCAGACTAGCGAAGCGGCGATTGCAACAGAAATCTGATGAAATATCCGGGTTAAGTCGATAGATCATTCCGCCTAGTTGATTGGCAAGAATGCTGGCCTCTTTCTGATTCATTAATTCTAGTAGAACTTGTGTTTCACGTAGCGAAGCGTAGCTAATAGAACAGAATCTGGCGCGCTCCTTTGCTGTCGTCTTGGCAGAGCCTTCAACCAAGTTTAGCACAACGCTAAGGCTGGCCCTATCAAGCTGATCTTTTAAGAAGGCTTTGGCCTTTATATGTTCACATTTTTTATAAAGCTCAAGAGCCGTCTGATAGGATTTAAAGTTAGCCAACATAATCACTTCCTTTTTAAATTATTTTCACGTCGTCGTGAGACTTGGGACGTGAAAATAATTTAAAAAGGGAGTGATTAAGTTGAAAAATTTTCGAAGCTATCAG
This sequence comes from Bdellovibrionales bacterium, assembly GCA_043784965.1. Classification (GTDB taxonomy): domain Bacteria; phylum Bdellovibrionota; class Bdellovibrionia; order Bdellovibrionales; family JAMPXM01; genus JAYTQQ01. Next base: position 5,415 of record JAYVXS010000124.1, on the reverse strand, counting down.
ATGGCTCTTGAGCTCTATAAAAAATCCAAAGGGCAAAAGCTGCCCTACTTTCTAAAATCTCAACTCGAGAGAGCGGCAAGTAGCGTAGTGCTAAATTTAGCTGAGGTTTCAGCCAGAACCTCAAAAAAAGAAAGGACAAGATTCTATATAATAGCTTTTGCAAGCCTCAGTGAAATACAGGCTCTAATCGACATGGAAGCTTCTTTGAAAGCACTTGAGCCATCGGCCGATGAATTAGTCGCAAATTTATACAAACTGACCCACCCATAACTGGGACCGAAACTGAAAAACCGCGATCAGTCGCTGCTGCCACAAAACTGCTCCTCATTACTGGCCCGAGTTCAGGGCGGTGAGACAGGCAAACTGATTTCGGATTCAGCGCCAGAAATCAGCGCCAACAAAAAAAGGACTTGGGTGGACCGGTCGATTTAATTAATTCGGAGTAATCACTTCAGTCGTGCCCGAAAAGCGATATCCAACCCCACGCACGGTGTGAATATGCTCGCCAATTCCGCCAAGCTTCTTTCTCAATGCCGACATATGAACATCAATAGTTCGATCGCTGACATTGAGATTATCTAATGCCTGCACTCGTAAATCTTCACGGGTTAGAACTTGCTCTCGTTTTTTCAAGAGTTGCGTCAAAATCTTAAATTCTGTCAAAGTCAAAGGCACCTCATCTTGATTAATCAAAACCCGGTGACTTACAAAATCAATTTTTAAATCAGCAAATACAATATAATCCATTTTCTCAGCAACTGGGCTCACTTCAATTCTTCTTACAAGAGCTCGAATACGGGCGCAAAGTTCTTTAGCTTGAAAAGGCTTGGCAACAAAATCATCAGCACCTGTCTCAAGGGCCCTGACTTTATCGGTCTCAAACGACAGTGCTGAAAGCATAATGATCGGAAGTTTTGAAAAAGCTGCGGCAGCTCTTACATCAGCAATAATTTCAGTACCTTTTTTTGTTGGCATCATTTGATCTACGATCAGGATTTGCGGCTGATGTTTTTCGAGCTCGCGGATCGCATCAGTGCCATCGGCCAAGGACACAACAACAAAACCCTCGTCTTCAAAGATCGAAGTCAAGATTTCACAAATCTCTAACTCATCTTCGATCAGCATTACTTTAATTGACATTCTAAGTTCCTATTTTGCGGTGTTTAGCTTTTAATAAACTACTCCTTTAAAAGATCTAATTCAACCTCGAATGACCTATTTAAATAAAATTCAATTGAGCGACAAGCGGTAAACCTCATCGCGAATTTTTTGCTGGTCATCAGTACTGACCTGATATTTTCGACCACAAAATTCGCAGTTCACATCCAGTGCCTGACCCTCTCGGATGATACTATCAAGCTCATCTACCCCCAAAAGCATCAAAGATCTCTTCATGCGCTCAACATTGCAGCGGCATTGATACTCAATCGGATGTTTATGCTCGAGCTCTATGAGCTTGAAATCAGCGAGGTATTCATTTATGAGGTCTTGCGCCGTAGCACCCTCTAAAATGAGCTTTGAAATACTTTCGGCATTTTGCACGCGGGCTTCAATTTGCTCTAACATTTTTTCGGTATGCCCTGGCATCATCTCGATTAAAACGCCTCCGGCCGCATTAACCCGCCCATAGGTATCCAGATGCACGCCAAGAGACACCACCGAAGGTATTTGGTGCGATTGATCCAGATAAAAGGCGATATCGTCACCTATTTCGCCCGAACGAATAATAACTGTGCCACGATGCGGATGACTTTGCGTTGGCAGATGATGGGTCACCGTCAATAGTCCAATGCCGATGGCGTGACCTATGAGAATTTGATCGCCCTTGATCGGCTCAGCATAGTTTGGATTGGCGGTAAACGCCCGTGTCTTGCCTTCGTAGCTGGCCTCGGCGAATAGGGTTTGCAGGGGACCATTACCACGAAAATACATACTCAGGACTTGGGTATCTTTGAGATGGCTCGCCATAAGTAGAGCGCCAACCGTTGCCCGCCCAACCGCCACGGCCGGAATCGGCATCAGCCCCTGAATTTGGCGCATTTCCTCAACCACAGTGGTTGCAATTACCACAGAGGCCCTTAGCCCCAAGTCTTCAGATAGAAATTTATGAACACGTTCGATATCAAATCCTTTGCATTCTTTAATGGATTAAATAAATGGACTCTCTATTCTTGGCTGCCTCCACGACTTTCAGGCAAGTGAAAAGCCTACTTTATGCAAGGCAATATTTACTTCTTCGGCAAAATTCTATGGACTTGCCGTTGTCGTTTTCATATCACTGAAGCCTAAATATGCCAAAAAATATGCTAAAAATTATTGCCAGATGGCAGGTAGGATTCACCAATGCTTGACGGAATTCAAACAACTAAAACTTCAACCCCAAGCACTTCTTCTTCTGGAGGCACTCCAATGCAAGCTTCAATCAAAGCAAAAGGCGAAACCATTTTCAATTTGATGGAGTCTGAGGGTGGGTCCATCTTCAACAAAGATTGGTGGTATGGAAAAATTATGGATTGGAGCATGAAAAATGAGAGCTTCAAAACCCAGATGTTTCGTTTCGTTGATGTGCTCCCCTCTTTGCATTCTAGTGCTGAGGTTTCTCGGCATATGAAAGAATATTTCAGTGAGGGCGGAGAAGACATTCCGTCGATTTTCAATATGGGATTAGGACTTGGCTCACTTGCGCCCGGATTAATGGCAGGCGCGGTGAAAAAGAACGTCACCGAAATGGCTCGCATGTTCATCACCGGTGAATCAGCATCTGACGCCCTTGCGGTTTTAAAAAAAGCGCGAAAAAATAAAATTGCCTTTACCGCCGATCTCTTGGGCGAAGCTTGTCTCAGCGAAAGTGAAGCCTTCGAATATCAAAAAATTTATTTAGATCTGATCACGCAACTTTCAAAAGACTCTGAGAAGTGGGATCATATTACACAGATTGACGAAGATGCCCTCGGCAAAATCCCGCAAGTGAATGTCTCAGTTAAATTGAGCTCACTCTATTCGCAAATTGATGTGAAAGCTTGGGAGCATTCGAAGTCCATTTTAAAAGAGCGCATCCGCCCGATTTTCGCATTGGCTTTGCAAAAAAATGTTTTTGTAAATCTCGATATGGAGCAATACGAGCTCAAAGACCTCACCCTTGCGGTCTTTAAAGACTTAAGTTCAGAACCAGCTTTTAAAAACTATCCGCACTGGGGAGTGGTCATTCAGGCCTATCTAAAAGACTCACTCACTGACGTTAAAATGCTGTCAGAGTTTGCCCGCATACGTGGCGTAGCCTTCACTGTCCGCCTGGTAAAGGGTGCTTATTGGGACTTCGAAACCGTACACGCCGCCCAACAGCAGTGGCCGGTGCCGGTCTATACAAATAAAGCCGAATCCGACGTAAACTATGAAGACTGTGCCGAACATCTATTGAAAAATGCCTCAGTCATACGCCTGGCCATTGGCTCACACAATGTTCGCAGCGTGGCTGCGTGTATGGTCATGGCTGAGCAAATGGGTGTCGATCCGCGGGCCTATGAAATTCAAATGCTTTACGGAATGGCCGATCCTATTAAAAAAGCTTTGGTCAAAATGGGTGCCAGAGTTCGCGAATACGCTCCGATTGGGGACTTGCTGCCGGGCATGGCCTATTTAGTTCGTCGTTTACTTGAGAATACTTCGAACGAGTCTTTTCTACGATCAAAATTTGCCGAAAATATGTCAACTGAATTGCTCCTGCGAGATCCACGTGAAGTGGTTCGTGAAGCGAAACAAAACGTCGTCGCCGCTACAGGCACCACCACTGCGCCGGCTAAAAAGACCACAACGGCTACTGCCAATACCGAAATCAATTTCAGCAACGAAGCGCTACTTGATTTTGGCATTAAGTCAAATCAAGAGAATCTCTTGAAGGCACTCGCGGACCTTAAAAAGAATTTGGCAAAAGACTATCCACTGCACATTGCCGGCAAAGATTTAATGACCTCACGGACAATTGAAAGCATAAATCCATCGCTTCCTTCGCAAATTATTGGCAGGGTCGCCGTCGCTTCTGTTGCTGAGGCAGAGACCGCCATGCTGGCAGCTCATCAAAGTTTTCAAACTTTTAGATTGAGCAAGCCTGAATTGCGCGCGGCCGTTCTAGAAAAAGTTGCAGATATTTTTAAGCGCGACCGCATGAAACTCATTGCAATCGAAATTTTAGAAGCCGGCAAGACTTGGGAAGAAGCCGACGGCGACATCACTGAAGCCATCGACTTTTGCAATTACTACGCAAAGGATATGCTGCGCTTGAGCCGTGCAAAAAATTGTGGAAATGTCCCTGGCGAAACTAGCATATATGTTTATCAACCAAAGGGTGTTAGCGTTGTCATTGCACCCTGGAATTTTCCGCTCGCTATTCTCACTGGCATGGTCGCCGCCTCTTATGTGACCGGCAATACGGTCGTCATGAAACCTGCTGAACAAACCCCGGTGATCGCGCACTTTTTGATGAAAGCCTTTACTGAGGCCGGCGCGCCAACAGGTACAGTCAATCTCATCCAAGGTTACGGCGAAGAAGTGGGCGAGTTTCTCACCTCACACAAATCGACCGCATTAATTTGCTTTACTGGTAGTAAAGCGGTTGGCCTTCATATTATGACCAAAGTTGGACAAGTTTTACCTGAGCAAAAAGCCGTAAAGCGGGTCATCTGTGAAATGGGCGGCAAAAATGCGATCATCATTGATAATGATGCAGATCTAGACGAGGCCGTTGGCGGAGTTCTCTACTCTGCATTTGGTTATCAGGGCCAGAAGTGCTCAGCTGCAAGTCGCGTGATCGTGCTTGAAGAAGTTTATCCGCGCTTTGTCGAAAGACTTGTTGAAGCAGCAAAGAGCATTAAGATTGCAAACTCTGAAGATCCAATTGCGTATATGGGCCCAGTCATTGACAGTGAGGCTCAGGCGCGCATTTTACGAGCTATCGAGGCTGGTAAAGCTGAGGCACAAATTGCCTTTCAGGGAGAAGTTCCCGACATTGGATACTTTGTTCCTCCGACTATTTTTAGAGATTGCAAAGCCAACTCACGAATTGCTCAAGATGAAATCTTTGGCCCGGTACTCGCAATTATCAAAGCTAAAAATATGGATGAAGCAATTGAATTTGCCAACGGCACAGAATATGCCCTCACTGGCGGCCTATTTTCACGAAGTCCGGCAAATATTGAGAAGGTAAAAGCGCAATTTGAAGTTGGCAATCTCTATATTAATCGCGGCATTACAGGTGCGATGGTTGAGCGTCATCCTTTTGGTGGATTCAAAATGTCTGGCCTCGGAAGCAAAACCGGCGGCCCTGACTATTTAATACAATTTATGGATCCAAAGGTTGTAACTGAAAATACTTTACGCCGAGGATTTGCACCGGTCATAGTGTAGCCTTCATAGTGTAGC
>JAYVXS010000123.1:0-5896 GCA_043784965.1 Bdellovibrionales bacterium | reverse complement strand
GTGAACCCAACAACCTGTCCAGTAAAGCACTGTTGGGTCATAGGACCTTTGCGATCATGGCCATTTCGCCGGAATCTCAAAACTTGTAAATCGGCGTCCTTATATAATGAGGTTAAGGGCCAGTCATTATATTAATGATCGGTTTTTCTCGGTTGTATTTGGAAGTTCACTACCTTAGCGATGTTGCAGCCGGCATACTTTTAGATATTAGCTGGGCATCGATACCTTAAACACGGCTTTAAACCTGTAGACCTGATTGCCGTTAGGCCTTGTAAGCCTTACGATCAATACAATAGCATCTAAAAAAAGTCGCAAAAGCCCAAGCATTCCCCATTTTGAGGCAATTTAAATTATTCCGCAAGACTGCAAAATTACTTATTTTTATGCTAAACTTCGAATTTGGAGAGGGACAGGTTTATCTGGATCTCTTCCTGACCAAGCTTCGCCGCCCCCAAATAGAGATACGGCATCTTGCAAAATGGGGCCGCAATGCTCTTTCTCATTAAGCTCTTTCTCATTAAGCTCTTTCATACATTTCCATTGATAGTTAAGTTTTCTGACCTTTACCAGCTTTAGGGATCGTCCAACTATGCCAAAAAAAATAAAGTAAGATACTGGATTTTTAGGGTCACCGGTAATTAGTTCGATACCACGCCACCTCGAGCTCGACTTAGTTGAGATATTCAAGTTTTAGTAATCGGTTGATCCGTCCAGGATCGCGAAGTCAATCTGACGGCGACCATCATTAATGATCGCCAGTCTCGCTTCAAAATATCCAGGTTTTTATAGCCATGATTCTGGAACGAAAAACTGGCTTATTTTTTGTCTCGTTTTCAAGCAAGATGTCGATTCGGCCAAACCATCGTAACAAAAGATTATGTTCATGCTTTTTTCAAGCCCTACTCAAGTTACCAAAAGTCTAAGTTTCGCTTTCGGGATTGCTTTGCCAAAGCAGTCTTAAGTTCATCATAATTCAAAACACATGGCGTTCCATCATAGATTAAAATTTGGAACACAAGCTTCGATCCATCTGGTTGGAGCATAGTCATAGTGTACTCGTCTTGTGGGATATAGAATCTTTGATATCCATTTGTAGTTATTGCAGGAGTTGCCGTAGCAACTGCGCCCCAATCAATCAATACTCTCGTTCCTGGGATTGCGTCTTTTAGAACTGGACTCGTTGCATATGGATCACCATATTTAATGCCCATAGCGTGGAACGCTGTAATCTTGCTTGAATAATCCATTTTACAGATAATCATTTTGCTTCCGTCACGTTCGGTGGAAACGGAAAAGTTGCCGGCGTTTGTCGTCACTGAAATTAATATGAAATTAATACCAAGCCCAAAATTGCCGTCACTTTTTTCATAGGAAATTCCGTATTCTAGCTAAAGGATTCAGTTTGATTAATACGCGACTACACTGAAATAATCGTGCCAAAAAATTTTTATCGAGTCCGCGAGCGATCAGTTAACAAATGTCCTTGGGGCCAAATACGATATGGTGGACTTGGCATTTTGGAGGCCCAAAGACGGGGCCACCGTCGATCCATTTCTTCAAATGATTGCCGTCCCCGTCGTTCGTGCTTCACGAAAACTCCGTAAGTCTTGGCCGGATAGATTGTTTCGCTTTCTGTACCGAGAGGCAAAGAGATCAGCTAGGCGAACAGATGCTCAATATCTTGAGCCGTTAGGCTTCGAAGAGGGCTCGATTTCTGTCCCAGAATCTCGTCTGAAATTCCGCGCTTTGTTTTTTGCAGCTCTAAGATTTTTTCTTCCACCGTATTCTTGGCAATGAATCTATAGGCATTCACCGCTCGCTTTTGCCCGATGCGGTGTACTCGGTCAATGGCCTGTGCTTCAACAGCGGGGTTCCACCACGGATCTAGCAGAAAAACGTAATCCGCTTCGACTAGATTGAGCCCAACTCCACCTGCTTTTAAGCTCATCAGAAAAACTGGGCAGGCTGACTTTTTGAAATCGTTGACAATCTCTTGGCGTTTTGTGGATTTGCCATCAAGATAACAAAAATCAATATCGCGAGTTTTGAGCTCTTTTTTTAGAAGTCCAAGAAGACTTGTGAACTGAGAAAAAATCAGCACTCGGTGGTCTTCCGAAACAATTTCCTCTAGCATCTCAAGCATCACTTCAAATTTTGAGCTCTTAATCTTTGCATTTATAGGATCAATAAGCCCAGGATGCAGGGCTGCCTGGCGAAGTCTTGTAAGTGCCGCAAGAATTTGAATTTGTGATTTCTTAACGCCCTTATCTTTGACCTCTTTTAAGAGCTGCCCTTGGTAAAAGCGCTTCAGTTCATTGTAGACCTTGAGTTGCTTTGGTTCCAAATCAACCGTAATAAGCTGTTCTGTTTTTGCGGGAAGGTCCTTTAGGACCTGTTCTTTCGTGCGTCTCAACACGACGGGCTTAAAAGCTTGCGAAAGGGCTTCGCGCACCTCGTCTGCAATCTTTAGGTGCGCGCTTCTTCGCTTTCCATTCAGAAATCCGGGGTTCACGAAATCTGAGATCGAAAAAAGATCTTGAATAGAGTTTTCAATAGGTGTTCCGGTCATCGCGAGTCGAAATTTGGCCGGTAGCAATTTTGCAGCTTTGGAAATTAAGGCCTCTGGATTCTTTATCGCTTGGGCTTCATCCGCTATCACGCAGTCCCATTCGATTTTTTGTAGCAGCTCAATGTCTCGAAGCATGGTTTGGTAGGTTGTAACGATTAAATCATGCCCGTTGAATACATTGGCTGAGTCTTCACGATCTGAACCGGCATGAATGAGCACCCGAATGCCTGGGGTGAACTTCGCAGCCTCCATACGCCAATTTTCAAGCAAGGATTTTGGTGCGATCAGAAGGCTTGGACCTGTTTTTTTCGCGCGAAGCCTGCGGTTTTCCATGAAAGCCAGACACTGAATTGTTTTGCCAAGCCCCATGTCGTCAGCAAGTATGCCACCGAGCCCAAAAGATTCTAAGAATTCGAGCCAACCAAGTCCCTCGCGTTGGTATTTTCGCAATTTCCCTTTGAACGATGAAACTGGTGTGCCGGGCATGATTCCGGAAAATTTCTTAATTTTTTCACGCAGAGCTTTAAATTTCTCATCGAGCTTTAGGTTTTGCTCATTTTCTAAGAGTGAATTGAGCAAAAGACCCTGCGCCCCGCTGAATCTTAACTGATCCCCATTTTTTTCTGCAAACGAAGCTAACTTCTCGAGGCGTTTGCTCATCTGATCACTAATCAAACCAACTGATCCATCTGAGAGTGGGATGAATTTTTCGCCTTTTCTCAAAGCCTCAAGAATGGATGGGTATTTTACCCAGCGACCTGAAAAATTGGCCTCACCATCAACATCAAACCAATCAACTCCCGAGCTCACCTCGATTTGAAAATCGATGGCCTCAGATATTTTCTTGCTCTCCACATTCACTTCGAGTCCCAAGGTCAATGCGGCTTTTACAAACTCAAGGAAATTCTTTGCATGCAAGGTCGGAGTCTCGCCCTCGCGACGCTGGGATAAAAGACTTGTCGGCAGACTTGCAAATATTCGATCTTCTTCCTTTCGATCGCGTTGATGGATGCGTTTATCTTCTGCCGAGGGGAGTTCATTAATTAAAGTCCAATAAGAAACGACCCGTGAGCCATAGTGGCATTTCAGATCAACAATGTAGCGATCAAAGCCGGATTCCTTGTCAGAGCTAAGATTTAACCTCAGCATCGGAGTGGCCACCGAACGCTCCCAATTGAGTGATGGAGGCAGAGCAACTTTCATATTTTGATTTAGTATAGTCTCAAGAAATGGCTCCTGGTCCTCAGGCGGAATGAGCAGGGCTCCGCCTGAGAGTTCGGTAAACCAAGGCCGCTCCTCATCGGAAATATCGAAAAATCCCACCCAGTTTTCAAATCGAAAGAAATTGGGTTCCACAAAAGGCTTAAGCGCTTCGATTGGAATAAGCCTTGGCCCTTCCGTCAAACTTTGTTCCGAGAAAGCTTGAACTTCTATAAACGCACTGAGGGCGTGCCCCTGTTCGACGTCAGAGACAAGCATCTTCATCGGACCCAATCGAACAGGCTTTAAAGCTAGACTTTGACCACTCTGCTGAGACTTTGCGAAATCTTCTTTTGCGGCAAATACTCTTGAAGATTCAAACAAAGCGGGCAACAAAAATCTCAGTGAGCTGACCTGCAAGGATCGAACGGACGGATCAGAATAATATCTGTGATAGCCGCGACTGGCAGATTCCCCAAGTGCTAGTGTGGCAATAGCGGTAAGACTAGCCTGAAACTGGCTATCAGGATGACGAATATCACCATTCTGGTGGAGAGCAAGAGGCCGAGGAAAACCTATGATGTTATTGGCACCTTTTTCGGCAGTAAAAAATTTAAAATTGACGGAGTCCTTCTCCGACGGATTGGACTCCATTACGACAAAAACTTCGGTTTGAATTTGCCAATGTGAACTTTTTCTTTTTACCGGAGTTTGTTTAATTACTGATCGCCAGCTGGACGCTTTGGGCAAACCGCCACGGACAAGCCCTTGAGCGAGTGGTGCCGCAGCTGATGTCTTATTTGGTATTAAATCATTACCAAAATTAAGGGCCAAAGTCCCTTTTGGAAAAGACATCGACAATTCTTTCGTGTCATCAATTTCAAGAATGAAGGCCCAAAGGTGTTTACAGTAGTTGGCCCCTCGAAAGTGAGGACAAGTGCAGTTCACAAATATGGCTCCGCTGTGTTCATTGTTCCAGGCCAGCGCTACTTTGTAAATTACTGAACCTTGGACTTCACCCGTGACGACAGCGGCTCCAAACTCAACAGACATAACGAGAGAGTCGTAGAAATACGACTCTCCACGATCCCGCGCCTCGCGAGTAAAATATCGCTGCAATCGATTTTGAAGCTCGGTGGTTGAATAATGCATCACTGAGGTTTAATTCACGATTGAGTTGAAAGCAAGAGTTGAGGCAAATAAAGAATAGGTTTTTTAACGAAAAAAATATGGACTTGTCGGTCGATGATCCAGAAGAAATAGTCAGCTCCTTAGCCCTTTGTCTGGCGGGCGTATTTTGAAAATCATAAGTGTTTGCTTGCAGTGAAGTATTTGCTATCTTTTCTATGGGTAAAACAGAGTCATAAAGATAAACTTCATAAAAATCTTAAAAAAATGTCGGAACAACCCATTGAAAAATATGTATCCTTAAAAATACCCTGCGCACTTTTAACTACTGATGGACAATGTTCGATTTATGAATGGCGACCATTAAGCTGTCGAAGGTGGCTTTCATATGATGTAAAGGCTTGCGAGACCGCATTTAAAGCGCCAAGCGGGGAAGGTGAAGTTCCTCTTGATGCTGGAATCTTTGCGATTGGTATCGGAATAGAAGATGAGCTTGTAAAAAAACTTGCAGCTAAAGCTTTGGATGACACCTATTGTGAGCTCAACTCCGGACTCATCCGCGCTCTGCAAAGTGATGATCTTGAGTGATGATCTTGAGTGATGATCTTGAGGACAGATGGCTTCGCGGCGAGAAAGTGTTTGAGGGATGTTTCACTTCTTAGCGCGCTCTTGCTTACGATACTGAGTCAGAATTGATGGATGCCAATTGAAATCTCTTTTGATAATTTGCTAACGAAATAGCAGCCATAAAAAACTATTATGCGAAGTGTCAAATGGGCTCCGATTCACTCATTTTCACAATTGCGACTATGTCTTTTTTTCATGGTTTTTCTTCTAAAATTTCGTGGCAAATAGTCTAAGTACTCTAGCAACTCATCCAGATGACTAATCTTTTATATATCTAGCCCGGATATTTCATCAGTTTCGTCGTGAAATCGTTGATTCGCAGACTGGCCTGGCGCTTGAGAGACCTTTGAGTGAGGCAACCTCAAAGCAGGT
>JAYVXS010000122.1:0-17797 GCA_043784965.1 Bdellovibrionales bacterium | reverse complement strand
TCAGCAAATTTGGCATCCATATCTGCACCTCAAGAAGCAGTCGTAAAACTGATATGATCGGCTACCTATTTGCTGGGTCAATTCAGCTCAGTCTCTTTTTGATCTCGCTCAAATTAGACCTTGCCCAACAACTTAATTTTTCACTTCTTTATTTCCTTTCATCCGTCTTTATTGCTTTATTTATTGGGCGGGGCGCCGGCGTCTTTGCTGGAATTTTGGCCAGCTTGTCAGTTGACTATCATCAAGGACCTGGCTGGGCTTACCTTTTCGTAAACCTTGCTTTCATTCAAGTAACACTTCTTGCGTTACAGCTGCTACAACAGGGTGTTCAAAACACCGAAGCAGAAAAGCAGCGCGCAGAAAAGACTGCACAGGCAAGAGAGGAAATTCTCTCGTTGGTTGCACATGATTTAAGGCAGCCATTGACCACAATTAGCCTTAGAATAGACCTACTTCGCCAGCTGCATCGAAGCGAAGCTCCGGGACTTAGACAACAACATCTTGACGGAATATCTAAAGAAATTCATCACCTGGATCGGATGATTGGCGATCTTCATGATTTGGCCAAAATTGATTCGCAACAATTAGGCCTTAAAACACAAGATATTAATGTATTTGATTTCGTCACCAGTCTTACAAATGATTTCAAACAACGTCATCCAAAAGCTGAGCTTGAAGTTATTTGTGAAACCAGGCCCTTCATATTTGCAGATGCCCATCGCTGCAAACAAATAATTGAAAATTTATTATCAAATGCCCTTAAGTATGGAGATGTAAATCGAGAAATCCAAATTCACATAAAAGAAGAGTCTAAATTTGTTGACCTCAGTGTGATGAACTACGGCCCTGGCATTCCAGCCCATCAGCTAACAAACATATTTGGACGATTTATTCGAATCAAAAATAAATCGAATAGCGTGACGAATGGACTTGGCCTTGGCCTCTATATTTCAAAATCGCTGGTCGAAGCCCAAGGCGGTAAAATATGGGCCGAGAGCATAGTCAATAAGACAACATGTTTTCATGTTCAGTTTCAAATTTCGACAGATCCCGATCGACATGCGAACGCATCCGACTCAGAGGCTCTAAATCAGAATGAAGTTTTGCCGGCTGAAATAAACTCTCCCATTTAAATTCGCCATTTCGAATTGAGATTTTGCATCTTCATTTGCTCTATGCTTAAGCCTGACAATCACTTGATCTTCGATACGAATTGAAAGTGAGCGAATGGCATGCTCCAAAAGGCAAACTCCATTGAGCTGCAACAGAGCTTTCGGAATCAATTGATCAATGACTTTGGTTCTCGTGCCGCCCCCGGCCGCACAGACTAAATATGATATTGCCATACAATTAACCTGCCATAAGGGCATGTTCTCCGGCTAGCATAAATTGTAATAACTGCTCCGGAAAATCCACATGAAGCGGCAGCAAGCTCCAAAATAAAGAGGCCTCTAGTAAACGAATCTTGTTTCTCGAAATTGAAAAGCCACGAAAAAATTTCAAAAAGTGCTTTTCGGCAAGGCCGTTAGCCGCACCTCTAAAATCGAAGCCTTGAGAAATAAATTCATATCCGCCCAATGCACTATGCGAAAGTTTTGCCAAATCATATTCTATTGGACGAAAACAAGGATCTTGAACGCTTGTTCCACGTGGATCAACAAAGCAAATCTCTTTTGTTTCAAGGTCATAAAGAATATTTGAAAAACTCATGTCGCCATGTGAAAAATACATTTCACCAGGACTGGGTTGCAGAATTTCATTGCGTAGGCGCCCAATCAATTCTGCCACCTGCACCTCAAAATCTCGACCGGTCAACGCTGCAACTTTTTTCTTCAGATCAGCAAACTGTTTTATCAAGCAAAATTCGTTAAATCTTTGTAAAAGCTTGTTAATAAAAAGCTCTTCGAGTCGAGTCTCAAACTCACCAGAGGCGCATTTTCTTTTAGGTAATCTTGAAAAGTAAATCGATAGCGCCGAGTAAAAATTTATCCTGAGGCTCTTCAAATAAATAACCACAAGAAATGGCCAGATAGGTTTCTGTTGGCTGTTGATAAAACTTAGAAAAATCAACTGGCCAATTGGTTTCGTGAAATTGCCATTCAATATTGAGATTCGCCGAAATTTGAGACTGCGCCAAAGGTCGAAATCCATGTGGTAAATGCTTCAGTTGAGATTGTCGCAGTTTATTTCGAAATGCCAATTTTGCATCAAGTCCCGCTAAAAAAAGAAGTCTCGCTTTGAATCTATTCTCCAAGTAGTATCCGACCCGTCCGCCGCAAACGAAAGCGCCACAGCAATAAGGAACGCAGTGCCTGCCAGCCTACAGAAAAACTCCTTGCATTGGATATCTGATCAACCTCTCGCCAAGTAATCGGCACAAAACATAGACGTGCATTTCTCTCAACTAAATGAAGTAATAAATCCATATTAAAGGTGAAGTGATTTGAAAATCCTTGATAAAATTCCGGTTTGAGGCTGGCAACACGAAATCCATTGAGACCGGAACCGAGGTCTTCAATCCTCTTCATGGTTAAAAGACTACAAGCAAAATTCAATACTCGGTTACCAAAAATTCGTAGCATTGAATAGCCCTGCCGCGTGGATCCCTTCATAAACCTCGAGCCTAGAACCGCATCAAAATTCTGGCTGAGGCAGTCAATGATTTTTGCTATCTCATTTACATCGCCCTGATCATCGCCCTGATCATCGCCATGAAAAATAACTATATGGGTGAACTTTCTTTCTCGAGCAAGATCGATGGCTAGCTTATGAGTCCCCCCAGACCAAGATTCACTTGGTTTTTTCTTATTTCAATCCACTCCTCTGTATGATCTTGACTGATCTGTTTTTCAGCCTGACTTGGCTGATTTATTTTATATGCGCACTTTGGCCCTGGTTCCAATTATCGTTTTTATCTTTATGCTTTTTTACCCTCATCGCAAACCTGAACTTTTTTTTGTGGCCGTAACTCATCTTACTAGGCTCACTTTTGTTATACTTTTAACACCCGCCGCTTATTTTAAATATGTGACGTCTTTTTGGCTCGTTGGTTCGCTGTTGTTAATCTACAAACTTGCCGAGCTTGACGCCAATAGGGGATTTAGAAATACTCAGCCAGAAATTTATAAAGGGCGCTGATCTTAACCCGAATATTTCATCAGGTTTCTGTTGCAATCGCCGCATCACTTGTCTGAATGAGCTCAATTTTGTAACCGTTGGGATCTTCAAGAAAAGCAATGATCGTTGTCCCATGTTTCATTGGACCAGGTTCTCGAACCACTTTTCCTCCGAGTGATTTAACCCGAAGACAGGTTTGTTCTATATCATCAGTTGCAAAAGCAATGTGACCGAAAGCATCACCAATATTGTAAGAATTTCGATCCCAATTAAAAGTGAGTTCGATGCAGGGTTCGCTCTTACTTGTACCGTAACTTAAAAATGCAAGCGTGAACTTTCCCTCAGGATAGTCATCTTTCGAGATCAACTTCATGCCTAATACTTCGCAGTAAAAGTGGATGGATTGCTCTAAATTATTAACTCGAATCATGGTATGTAGGTATTTCAAGCGCCCTCCGATTAAGAGTGATGAACTAGACTTAAAGGATATTCAAATTTTATGAGATTGCAATGACGAAGCTTATATAAAACGCATTTTAACGTATCCAAATTATCTTGCGAAATTAATTTGACAGCGACGTGACATTCAGACGAGATAGAAAAATGAAAACTAAAATATATGAGTATATAAAATGTAGCACCTGCAGAGACGCGCTTAAATTTCTCGATTCAAAAGCTGTGAGTTATGAGCGAATTGCAATCGTTGACCAGCCCCCTAGCATTGCAGAATTGAAGCGAATGTTAAGTTATTTAGTGGCTGAAAATGGCAGCATTAAGAATCTTTTTAATATTTCAGGACAACAATATCGCGAACTAAAGATAGCTGAAAAATTCAAAGCTGGAATGAATGAGACTGAAGCTCTTAAGATTTTGGCCACTAATGGTAAGCTTATTAAGCGTCCCTTTCTGCTTAGTGAAAAAATAGGATTCGTCGGATTTAAGAAAGATGACTGGAGCAAAGCCTTACCGCTGTTGAAAAAGTAATTTTAGTCGCAATATGTTTTAAAAACACTCAATGTATTAAGCTATATAGAGTCACTGTATAGTTACTGTATAGTTACTGTAGAGTCGCTATAAAGCCGCGAAATAAGTTCAAATTTAGGCAGAAAAAACGCAGGTTTCATGAGACGATAGTTTATATGTTGTTTCGGGGGCCCTGCAAGCTAACAACAGCCCCTTAACTAAGAAGTACTTGATCATTGTACAAAACCTAGGGAGATATCCATGAAGTGCTATATGGTCCTTTGCTGCTTTTTGGTAATATCTGGATGCGGCGATAGCGGCTTCAAGGCCTTAAGCCCGGGAACTTCCGGAACTAATACTTCGTCGGGAACGACACCGACGCCGACACCTAGAGCTACAGCAAGTCCCAGTCCTACGGCATCACCGACGGCATCACCGACGGCAACTCCGATCGTAGCGGCCACCTTTACCGTCTTAAATAGTAGCGCTGCCTCCTATCTTGTAAATGGTGGCGCAAATTCGACCATAAGCCTACAAAGAGGCAAAACATATGTATTTAATATCACTGCGAATGGACACCCTTTTTACATTATGAGTATTCAGGGAACGAATACCGCAAACGCCTACACTACAGGTGTTACCGGAAATGGAACCCAAAGCGGCTCGCTCACCTTCATTATCCCGGCAGCTGCACCTGACACCTTGTACTATAACTGTTCAATTCATTCAATCATGACTGGTATCATAAATATCACCAATTAATTGAACCGCAAATAGGCGAGTTTTTGATTGATCCTCTTCGTAAACTCACTTTATAAAGAGAGATGTTATTTAACTCCTACATTTTTATCTTTGGCTTTTTGCCGATGGTACTCTTTGCCTATTATCTAATACCTAAGCGCCGTGCGCAGCTCAGCTTTTTACTGTTGGCAAGTTTGGGATTTTACAGCTACTGGAGCGCAAAACTAGTTTTCTTTTTGATCTTTACTGTCGTCTTCGATTTTTATGTCGCGCGCGAAATCTATCGCACAAAATCTAAGCCGCGAAAACGGCTGCTGCTTGTTCTCTCCGTGGTGGTGAATCTATCCATTTTATTTTTCTTTAAGTACTACAATTTATTTGCTGAAAGCATCAATGCAATCGTCAGTCTTACTAATGGCTCCCCAATCACTCAACTTCCGATTCTTGCAATCGTACTTCCAATCGGCATTTCATTCTATACTTTTCAAAGCATGTCGTATGTCATCGACGTCTACCGAGGCACTTCGGATGCTCACGCGGACCTACTATCTTTTGCTGGTTATGTAACTCTGTTTCCACATCAGATTTCTGGGCCCCTAGTTCGGCACAATCAAATTGTTCCGCAACTTGAGTGTCCCAAGACTTATATTTTTCACAGTGATCAGTTTTGGCGTGGCATTTGTTTTTTTGTGCTGGGTCTATCAAAAAAAGTTCTACTGGCAGATTTTCTCGCGGCTATCGTCATTCCAGTGGTTGATAATATGAGCCTTGCTTCAAATTCTGAAGCGATCTTTTCAATGTTTGGCTATACGATGCAGCTCTATTTTGATTTCAGCGGATATTCTGACATGGCTGTAGGGCTCGGGCTGATGATGAATATTAATTTTCCACAAAACTTCAACTCACCTTACAAAGCGCTTTCGATCACCCAGTTTTGGCAGCGTTGGCATATGACTTTATCGTCCTGGCTCAGAGATTATCTTTATATTTCTCTTGGCGGAAATCGCAATGGTAAACTCAAGACTTATCGCAACCTATTTTTAACCATGATGATTGGCGGCCTTTGGCACGGCGGTCATTGGACTTTCGCAATTTGGGGGGCCTTTCATGGAGCTCTACTGACGATCGAACGAATTTGGCAAGATCAGAAACTTCCTCAAATCACACAGAAGTACTTAAAGTTCGCCCTGACATTTCTATTGATCAATCTTGGGTGGGTCTTTTTTAGATCTCCGACTTTTGCGATCGCTATTCTGTGGCTTAAAAAAGTATTTCTGCTCAATTCACATTTAAGTTGGGATATGAGATTTATGTCGGTGCGATACCGTAGTCGCTTTTTCGTAGCCCTTAGTGTTGCTTCGCTTTTGGCATTTTATGCGAAAAATATTTGGCAAATTAATTTCAAGCCAAGACTCTGGACCGCCGCGGTTCTAGCTTTGCTCTTGGTTTTATGTTTGATGTTTATGACTGAGGATTCACCTTTTTTATATTTTCAGTTTTAGGATTTGGAGCGCGTGAAGGCAAAAGTAGGTATTTTAACATTTTTATTTCTTGCTGGGCTGATCTTTATTTTGGTAGCGACCTTCAATTATGTGGTCGATCCAATGTGCTACTATCAATGTGAAAAACTTGATGTCACAAAAATTCATGTCAACACCTACTACCGTGTTGGACAAACGGTTCTCGCACATCCTGATACAGAAGTGGTTCTCATCGGATCCTCGCGCGGAGAAACCACCTCGCCTTTTTGGCTTGAAAAAGTCACTGGTCGCAAGTCATTGAATTTGGCAGTTGGAGGAACCGAACTTCAAGCCAAATTTGCATTTTTGAATATTGCACTTCAAAACAATCCCATCAAACAGGTGATCTGGCAGGCCGACTTCTTCGAGCTCATTCCAGAACTGCTCGACGTGAAAATGAAGATTACTGAGGCGCTACGCGCATACCTGGGCACGGATTTTCAAGAAACTAAAGGCGTGGCACTAGTTGATCGAATAATTTCTGTAATCGATCATGTGACCTTTGAGGCTTCGGTCAGTCGACTTAAAAAGAAAAATCAAAAGCCGCTCGATTTAGGTAGCGCCAGTGAACTAGAATATGAACCTTGCGAAAAGCCCGATTATAAAGGCGAACAGGACCCCGAGGTTTTTGCAAAAGAAATTGTCAGCGATTGGGACCGATACCGCCTTTCAGTCTTTAAATATAAGGCCTCTGAAAGGTACTGGGATCTATTTCTACAAAAGATGAACGATCTCAGCGCCAAATCAATTGAAGTTACTATATTGGTCGCCCCCTATAGTCCCATTTTTATGAAAAACTTAGCGAAGGAACTTCCAGATATCTTTGCGGCCCATTTGGCTTGGGTTCAAAAGCTTGTAGCTCTTCGGATTCCACATATTCATGTATTGAATTATTTCTCTGGCATTCCTGGCGACGATGGCAGCGTTCGTTTTTGGGGCGATGGGGTACATTTCACTTGTAAAGGGGCTATCATCATGCTCAAGCCGAGCCTTACTCAATAAATTTTTCTTGAATTTTGCCCCAATCTAACGATAAATGACAAACTCAACGACAAGCTATATTACAAGCAAAACGACAAGCTATATTACAAGCAAAACGACAAGCTCAATTTTAAGGAGCCTATAGATGAATTTATTGCGCCAAACTCGAAAACTTCTAGCCTTGATGGCCTGCGCCTTTTTATCTTTGCTGCTCACCCATTGCGGCAACAAAGCCGCCGATATAAGCAATAATTTCTCTAGCATTTATGCCACTACTTTTAAAACCGCCAACTGCGTATTTTGTCATGCGCCGGGCACATCTACCTATGTTACCAAACAGGTCCCAATTGATTTCACAACTGTGACGACAGCTTATTCAACTCTCACTGGCAGTAATGTCTCTGGCATATCTAGCATAGGTACTTGTTCTGGAGTAAAAATTGTCTCTGCAGGCTATCCTGCCCAATCCTATCTTGCTGGCGTATTATTTCAGAGCTATGCGACAGCCAATTTCGCCAGCAAATCGGGTTGCACCCCTTATGCGACTCATCTTTCAGATCAAAATATTTCAGCCGCCGAGCAAGCAGCAATTATTGCATGGATCACTGCCGGAGCATTGAATAACTAGAGCACGCCTTTTACAATCCACCGACCGCCAGACTCAACTTAGATAACTCCTGCCACTGTTTTGGCATAGACTCTTTCACACCCATTGCCAGATTAGAGTCCATCAGGACTTTGATTTCAGTTTTTGGCACAGTTTTATGCTCTATTTTGGCGGTGAAAGCCGCGTTCAAAACTTTCATTTTTAAATTTTGAAAATTTAAAAATGTCTGTGGAATTTTTTGCCCTTCATATACCCGCATACAACTTTGGACGAGTAACTGAATCTCATTTAAATCTGCCGCTGAGAAAATTTTGGGATGTAGTATGCCCTCAATCAGAGCCGCCGTCCCAGAAGCGTAAACGGCATGGGCGAGATATCCAGTCTCTTTTCCAAGCTTCAAACTAAGACGAATAGCGTCGCCAATATGAACAGCCCTGCCGTGCAGCTCGGTCACAGGCAAATTTGCAATTTGTAGTTTCGCCTCAATCATTGCACTCAATTGATCATCTAAAAGTGACGAGTCACTTTGCAAGAGCTCAAGGCGTTTCAATAGCGCAGCTTTACGCTCACTAGGCTCGCCCATCTGAGCTAAAAACCCAAAGGCGAAAAGCTTTAACCGAATAGGACTAAACTCAACCGAGCGGTCCTCCCCACGACTGAGTGGTGACATTCGATCTAAGGTTTGAATGGCTAGTATTAAGTGGTTTTTAGCCTCAGCCTCATGGTGAGTCTTAAGCAGCGCATACCCGTAACTCAAATTAATTTTTGCCACATTAATCGCATCTAGCTGAGGTTTACTCTTAAAAAAATCCGCATAAGCCACTACTGACTCTTTATACTTTTCAAATGCAAGAAGGTAAAAAGCTCGGCGCTCTAGAAACTCAGACTTCAATTCACTCGCTTCGACTTCGGCTATTTCTCCGACCGCCTGTTCGACTTGATGACTCAAAAATAAAGCTCGTGAATAAAGCCAAGCAAAAGAGGCCTTTTCTTGCGCCGAGGTGAATCCTAGAACCTTGCGTAGACCAAAAAATCGAACGGCCAATGCCTGATTCTGAGCACGCGACTGTAAAAGCCCAAGATTCATCAAGGTAGAAGCTTGTATTCGAGCATTGTCACGACCTAAATCGTAGGCGAGCATCAAGCTGCGATTCGCCTTTTGCATGAGCTCATTTGAGAAATCCATCCCCTGGGCTGATCTTAATAGTTTTTCTAGATAACAAGATCCCAACAAAAGATAGCGAACTGCTGAATCGCGCTCTTGTGACATTGAATTCAATTTTTCAATTGCCTGATCAAGATGACCCACAAATTTGAAGTCGGCCTGGGCTTTCGGCGCCTGATCAATCAATATCAATAGAGCCTCGACAAATTTCATATTGTCATCAATAAAGGACCGTTGCTGTAAATTTTTGTAGATATCGTTGATATTTTTTCTTAAATTACGCCGCGACATCGCGTACACAAATCCACTATGGGATTCAAGATCGTCCGTTAAACTTAAGGAACCGTAAAAAAATGTACTCGCATAATTGTCCTTTTTAATTGCGACATTTGCATAAGCTTGATCTAGAGCAGAACCTTGCACGACCTGTCTTGCATAAATAAACTCTGTATCGTTTTGCACAGTGTATTTCAGCCAACTAGTTGCCACCAATTCCATATAAGTAAATTGAGCCGCCGAGGCAAAATTAAGAATACTGCGTACGTATAGAGCTTTTCTCAAAAAATAGTCATCGCTGGTTTCACTCATTAAATGATCGAGCTCAGCATAAATTTTTGGCTTCTCATTCTCAGCAGCTAAGAGTAGCCGCAAAACACAAGTCTCTGAATCGAGTAAGGTCAAAACTGGCTTGATGAGAAATTTTTTAGTACTATCAATAACTTTAATTCGCTGAGCCAGGTCTTTATGCTGCTGTTCAATTTTATCGAGCATGCGAAATGCATAGTAAACATGAGCTTCCTCATTGAGCTCAGGTGCGGTCATCATAATATGATAGGCTTCAAGCAATTTGGACTCACTCTTCGGCAAGTCATGTGAATAGCTCTGATCTGCCAGTTCAAAGTACAAATAGCGCTCTAATGGACGCATTGGTGCAGTACTCTGAATGCGACTTAAGCCTCCAGCGGCCTCGCGATAATCGGCGGTGAAAATCTTCAGCATAGCCTGCAAGATGCTTTCGAAATTTTTTTCTCCATGTATATTCGCCAGCCTTTTACTATAGACTGCGATTTGTTCGCGAAAGACTCGGCTGACATCCTGAGAGGACTGAGACTTTTTTAATTCCCGCGCTTCAAGGTAAATTTTAACTAAAGCATAAAACTCTTTATCCTTTGGTGAAGATAAACTTTGAACCAATTCATCCAGGTAGCCATGGGCCGCCACGGTTTCATCCGCAAGTATATGGTTATTAAGTAGTCTTTCGTTTGTGATTTGCGATGCACTTGGTTCACGGTACTTCTCTGTATTGAGGAGGAGTATGCGCTCTTGATAGCTCCTACTAGTGGCGACGGCATTGTCCAAAATTTGTTTTGTCCACTTAACTGGAACAATACCCGTTGCTGGCATTTGATAAATATCAAGACTTCCTTCGAAAGCACAAGTCACATAAATTAAATCATTCAACGGATGCGGAAAACTACAGCTATTTTCGAGTGATGTAAGCTGCTCAGGAAACACCTTGGCTTGGTCTTTCTCGGCGATTAGCTTTTCAATTGGGACTCGAAAAACCACCGCATTGTCGCTCCCATCCAGAACATTATCGCCATTTGAATCGTTCGGATAGTGACTAAAATAGAGCATTGTTTCGTCACTTGAAATTGCTGGAAAGCCAGAGATTCCGGGCAGAGCAAAATTGGCAACAAAGAGTTTTTGATTTTGCAAATCCTTAATTACCAAATGACGCTTGAGCTTTGCAGGCATATGAGTTTCCTCATCAGCAATTCGAATGAAGCTTAAATAGCGACCCCCGGGCCTCATCGCTGGAGAAAATACTTTACCTGTAACTAATATGGACTTTGCTCCACTACGAATATTCTCGGTAACAATCTTGCGTTCTTTAGTGGTCGAGTTTTCGACGATGTAACCAACTTCATCATGCGTCCGCCAAAAAGAATTCGACCTAGCTTCTGACTTCTCATCAGATGACCTCGGCAGACAGTGAATTTTTGGATTATTGTTTTCTGCTTGAGAGAAATTGGGACCCTCTGCGAAGCAAATGTCCCCTCGTGCATTCAGTTTGAAATAAGTAAATGCAATTTGCCCACCCGGCCCAAAGCTAGGTTCTTGAGAATCGGCGGTAAGTGGTAAAAAGTCTCTTACCTCTCCGGTTTTCAGTTCTTGAACTCGCAAATGCGGCACCAAATTCGTCTTGTAAGTGTAGACTAAAATCTGGCCGGTCGGATTAACGGATCCCTGATATTGATCATCTGGCCCTACCGTTACTTTTTTCAAAGGTAAAATACGGTTGGTTGCAGCTATACGGTCAGAAACAATTGTCGCACTTGCGGCGCTACACAATGACAAGAGAAAAATTAAAATAATCGTCTTCATTATTTCTGAACCTTTTTTGAATTCTGATTCTGCGGCGTGGCCACAAGTTCGCCATTCAAAACTTTATAGATTCGCGCCTTTTTCTCAGTGATTGGCACTTTCGCAAAGGGCGCAGGCCCCGTGGCGACAGACTTTCCGACAATCTCCTGTTCAAATCGTGGCCATTCTCCGGCAGATTCTTGCTCAAAAACACTCTGGCGATCAATGACATAAATCTTTGGAGCACAGCTGAAAAGCATGCCACCTATGGCGAGAGAGGCGATCAAGGCGACTATTTTATTGTATCTCATTTCAAGGGCCCTTTCTGACTGGCAGAAATTATATCTGCGGTTGGCTTTAATAAAAATCCTGAAATCGGAATCGAGCGAAGCGCCTGATGATTTGCAATCCCAAACGCATTCAAATCGAGATCTAAATCCAGATAACCTTGACGAAAATTCATCGCTACCGCGGTGGGATAACCGACCTCAAGCAAGACTCTCATCTTGTTCATCTTATCATCTTGAAATTGAGGGTCGAGCAAATTAATCAAAGTGATCATTTGAGCACTTCCGATTTGCGTGACATCAATACGCCCGTTGAGCATTGCCTTGTTAATAGAAAAAATAAAGCCCGTGCGTGCGCTTATTGTTTTGTCGCCTTGAGGAATTTTTAGCAAAAACTTTTTTGGCAAAACTTGCCCTAGATCGACACCGGTCACCCGCGAGAGTAGTCCAAGTTGAAGATTCTTTGGGTATACATCAAACGCCATCTCACCGTATACGCTCCCTGAACCAAGATCGACATTAAATTCATGTAAAATAATCATATTCTGTCGAATTGAAAAAAAGCCCGTTAGCGGGCCAAAAGTTTTCTCTTGCCATTGAAGTTTTTCAATAGTGAGCAGCTGAGCACTCTGCAGCAGAGGTCGCAATCTCTCAAAGTTCACTCGCTCAAAGGCATTTTGCGTGACCAGTTCGGTAAATCGAATATGCTCTTTTTCCTTTACGAGGTGCTCAGAAAACGGAATGCTTCCATTAAATCCTGCAATTCCCATATTATCTTTTGAAGCACCCATATGCTTAAAATTGATATTGCCATCGATGCTGATATCTCGCGCCTTACGAACGGCAAGGGTCATGGGTGTCGAAACTTCTCCAAAGAGCTTCACGCCAAATATTGCCGGAAAGCTCTTTGGAAAGAGCACCCGACTGTTCGCCTGAATTTGCAGGTCTTTAGTTTGTAGATTTCCTGAGCCCTCAGCCGTTATATTCACAAGATCTTGATTCAGCGAAAACTGAAAGCGCTCGAGATTAAAATAAATTTGTTGTTTGAGCCTAGCAACAAAACTCATTTTCATATTTGCGATTGGAATTTCTGCAGGGATCGCCGTAACCTGCACCGCCCCCTGTTCGATGCTCATTACAAGATTCACATTTTTATCGGTTGATAGATGGTCACCAGTAAGCTTCAAATCTAACTTTGTATCATGTAAGATGCCAAGCTTTGGGACCTCAATCAAAGGCATTTCGCCCTGAACATTTGCCTGAAGATTATCTTGATCGAGTTTAATGTGATGGGTGAACTTCATTGGCTTTAATATTTTAGCCGGTAAAATTTTACTCTGCGAAGGCCTTACTTCAGTAATTTCTAGATCTCCACTTGCCTCTTTTTCAGAGGTCTGCCCCAGTAAAACATCGGTATTTGTTTTGATCTTCCATTCCCCAAAATCAGGATTGCTTAGTTCTAACAGCGATGAAGTTTTTGCCTTTTGATTCTGATTCTGCCAATCAAGCTTAGTCTTTATATGAAAAGCGAAAACTTGTTTTGATATTGGCAGCAAAAACTTTTCAAGATCTGTTTGAACTTCTAGTTGAACATCCTTTTGCTGCGTAATCGCCCCATTGATTTTAGACTGTATTTCAAATACACCCATTTTAAGGATTGACGCACCAGACCTCAGCTTACCCACCACCCTAGGGTCTCCCTTTAATTTAAACAATGCCTGAATGTCCCAGGGCGCCTCAATTTGAGCTTGAGCAATACTCGCTTGGCCGTTTACGAAATTGAATCCTGAAAGACTGCCAGCCAATTTACCATCCATATGTCGAAAGTCCGATGCTATTGATAATGTGGAAGCTAACTTAAAATCAACAGGCAAAAGAAATACGTTCGGCAATATTATATTTTTACTTTCTGAGCTAACTTGCACTTCTATTTCTCTTTTTAATTCTGACTTAATCAAGATCTCATTACTCTTAATGGCGAATGAGAGGCTCTTGCCAGCTGAATTCTTTCGCCCCTGAATCGCTTCAGTTGAAATGTTTGAGTTGCTATTTGCGATCTTCACCGAGTCAGCTGTGAATTTAAATAGATCTTGGGTTTGAGCTTCAATCTTCGCTTGTGATGCCAATTTCAACAATGGCATCTGCACATGCATTTCCGCATCTTTTGACTTTTGAAGGAGATTTAGATTTCTTAAAACGAAGTTAAAATTAGCCGGCGAAATCTGGTAAATCCAATTTTGATCACTTCCATGCAAATTGATTTGCCATTCACTATCCGACGTCCAGTCGCCCGAGATCCTGTTCTCACCATTTAACAATTCAAACCGATTAGGTCCATGAGCGACAAGTTTTCCATGCGAGCTGATTTGGTTTTGTTTATACAAAAGTCCGGACTGAAAGTTCAATTTGCCAACCAAAGCTGAAATCTGAGATTCTTCTGAAAAAAACTTGAAATCTAAATCAAGATCTCTTAGTTCAAAATTTTCAACATCAATTTGAACTAGGGGTCGATAAATAAAATTCGCTAGGCTTTGCATGCCATCATTAGAATTCTTGCCGTCGTTTGCTTGAGCCTTTTCAGATGAGGCTTTATACTGAACTTGAAATTGCGGCCGATCGATCAAAAATCTCTTTACTTTCAACTTTCGTGAAAAAAAATTAAGCGAATATTCTAAGTCAAGATTTTGCAACTTAAGGTCAATTTTATTGCCTTTATATTTCGAAACAATTTTTAACCCTGAAAATTGAAAACGTGAAAAAAGTTCAAATTTAGCTGAGGAGAACTCCAGTTCGGTTGCAAATTTGCTCTTCAATATAGACTGCGCCTGGGCGAGTGCCCATTTCGAACCGGCTTGCGTACCTAAGTATTGGATGCCAGCAAAAAATATAAGCAAAAAAATGAAAATTAGACCCGAAATCCAAGCTGTAACGCGAAGTACTTTCTTATTCATAGGCTTAAGCTGACCTTTACTTGAAGTCCAAGAGTTAATCCTACCAATGCCTAGCTCTATGAAGCAAATTATTAATCACAGCAATCATTAAGTTGAAATTACTTGCTTGGGGCTGCGTCAGCGATACTATCTTTCTTCACTTGGAAGTCTATACTATGAACCAGTTTGGGTCTTTTATACTGGGCCGAATAATTTTTCGCGACTTTCAGATCTCATTGGAAAAAAAATAGCTATTGGCAAAAGTAACTCTGGCACCAATGTTCTCGCAAGAAGAATTTTAAAGAACAATGAGGTGAATGAGCAAAACTCACAATTTCTAGAAATTGGAAAGCAAAATGCTGTTGATGCGCTAAAGGCCGGCGAAGTCAGTGCCGCGATCTTTTTAACGACCGGAGATGATCCTCTCGTTGCCAAGCTCTTGCGTGACTCTGAACTAAATTTAATGAGCCTGGACCAAGCCGAGGCGATTACAAGGCAAATTCCGTTTTTGCATCATTTGGTGCTGCCCCACGGGGCAATTGATTTGCAAAAAAATATTCCAGCACAGGACATTCACTTAGTAGCCCCTACGGTCACACTATTGGTGCGAGATGAATTACATCCGGCCCTGGTCTATCTTCTTTTAAAAGCTGCAGTTCAGGTACATAGCCTGCCCGGTCTTTTTGAAAAGAAAGATGAATTTCCGATCGACAAAGACTATCAGTTTGAATTGCGCGACGAAGCCAAGAGTTTTTATAAATCAGGCACACCTTTTTGGCAGCGCTTCTTACCCTTTTGGCTAGCGACCCTTCTTGATCGCTTCTTACTAATGGTAATTCCAGTGGCTGCAATTTTTCTACCAATGATTAAGATTGTGCCAAAACTTTCTGTTTGGCGTATTCGCAATCGTATATTTCAACGCTACGGCGAATTTAAGTTTCTCGAAACTCAACTCCTCGCGGGTTCAACGCCTGAAAAGTACAGTGAGCATTTAGAAAAATTAGATGCCTTCGAAGCCAAAGTAAACCATCTAAAAATACCACTTGATTATTCAGACTATATTTATGGCCTAAGACAGCATGTTGAACTTGTGCGCAATCGAATTCAAAGTCGCCTGAGTCAGGCGACTCAAACTCAAGCTAAAAGCGCACCAAGCTTTACAATCAAGTAAAGCCCCAGGCCATCGTTCTTGTTATTCGCCAACCGCCTTAAGAATTACAGCTGGACCATTATAAATGGCAAGCTCCTCGGGAGTTAAAAATGATTTGTGGATCATAATTCCGTCCACATATAAATCAAACCATTGTGCTGATAAATTAAAATTGCCATCAACACCAGCAGTTGCGCTCCAAGAGTTTTGAACTTTGAATTTAACTGGATTTACATACCCGACAGGTTGATCAAAACCCATAAAAACAGTTTCATGATTTGCCGTAAGAAGTCCCAATAGATCCATTTCAGATGGAGAGAGAGAATTTGGTTTCTGACCTTTTCTCCAGAGAAACATTCCAGCATTACTGTCAGTACCCGGCTGCATATCGCCGTTTTTATTTACCCCGGGCCCAAACTTTGAGTCAAAAGCTACGGGCATTCCGCCGAGAATCTGAGCCTTAACTAAATTCATCATTCTGAGTGGATCCAAATTTAGTCGCCGAATAGCACGATTCATATCTTGGTATTTTACTTGGTAAACTTGGTCACGAGCGCGATTTCTCAAGTTCGAAACATTGATCCAATCTTCAGGATTAAACTTCAAATAGTCTGATGTAAACGTTCTTGGATCAAATTTTTGAATTTTCGTTTTAACGACTCCGGTTTTTTCATCTTTAACCGGCACCTTCGTAGAAAAAGTTTTGGGTGGGCGACCTAAGGCTTTTTCTAGTATCAACCAAACGCCACCTAAGATTTCATCTTTTTTAGCTTGCAGATGCTTCATTTGATCTTCAGTTAATTTTTCAAGATCCACTTTGTCATACTTTTTGCTATTCTCGAGTTGTCCCAAAACAATTCGATTATGCAATGCTCTTTCGTTTGCATCGAATCTTTCAGACAAATTCCACATTTCATAACTCTTAACTTTCAGGTATCCATTTATCTCCTCCAACATAGTTGCCGTATTTAATGAGTTGAGCGTCTCTGGCATTGCACTAATAGTTACCAATCCATATTTTTTTATCAAAAAGACAATGTCTTCGACCCAGCCACCGTCAGCAACTTTCGGGTCTAAATTTTCTAATATGGTTGAGTTGCCAATTCGTCGAGCATTCTGTCTTAACGATACTATTTTTTCTAAATATGAGTTTGAACGCTCCAGCATATTAAAGAACTGAATATAGGTACGTGAAAACTCTGCATCTGGCATCAAATCGCCCTTACCTAAATGAAAGTTTTCGATAGCGGTTAACGCAGCGAAAATCCAACAACGGCCAGATTGCTGTTGATTTTTAATCGTACCTTGAGCAAGAACATTAGAATAATTATTATCGTGCTCTGGCGCCGTTTTCATTGGAACTTTAAGTCCATTGGCGGTCGTATACCTCTGCAGCATTTTTTCTGTCGCCGATTGCGGGCGACTCTGCATTTTTTCGATGAAATCCATACCAACTCCAAGTGGAATTTCTTTTACTTTAGTAAATAAATTCCCACATTGAACGGCACTGGCATTAGCAAAACCCAAGTTCATTGCTGAACAAAAAATAAGAGCAAAGGCTAGCTTTGGTAAATTAATGGGAGTTTTGATTGTAGCTTTCAAGAGAGGCCTCCGTCAGTTTAGGACCCAAATTGCGCATGTATTTCGTCATTAAAGGTCAAGAATTGTCACTTCTTTCAAGCCGTTTGACGAAATTACCCAGGTCTTTTGTTTATCGAAATTCTGGTGAGCAAGGAGCATGCCTATAATTCAAAACTGAGAAGATCCACACTTTTAACCCGGATATTTCATCAGTTTCGTCGTGAAATCGCTGATTCGCAGACTGGCCTGGCGCTTGAGAGACCTTTGAGTGAGGCAACCTCAAAGCAGGTTGTCGCAATGAAAAGGTCTCAAAAAAGCCAGGAGCGAAGCGCCCAGACTAGCGAAGCGGCGATTGCAACAGAAATCTGATGAAATATCCGAGTCAATA
>JAYVXS010000121.1:0-17828 GCA_043784965.1 Bdellovibrionales bacterium | reverse complement strand
CTTTCAATTTTCCGTCAACAATTTGATAAGCTAATTTCATTCGAGTTCGAATTTTTGGATTTTTAAAAAGTGCCCGCCCACTGGCACTTAAGCCATCGGCGGATTGAATCTGCATAAGCGAAATGGCAATTACGGCTTGACTAATGGCTTCTTGGGCGGGAACAACGGTCCCAGCTTCAGGACCAACAACATGTAGTGCATCTGCCCAGCCCATTCCTTTAATATAGAGTGGATTATTTCCCGACTTAATGCTTTCCGTTTTTTTAAGTATCGGCAAAAAACTTCTAATATTGGAGACCGCGGCCATAACAAGTGCATGGGGTGTCACCGTAGCCTCCCATTTAGCAGCGGCAGCGGGATCAAGAACATCCTGATTGCCTGAGCTGACCAATGCGATATTGCCTGAATTGGAATTGTAAATTGAATAGAAATTGCCGTTCTTATCTTCAATGATACCAACAACACAGGGCGAGCAGCCAGCGGGAAGCGCTATGCCACGTCGCTCGCCCTCTGCAATCATATAATTGCCAAGGGATTTGTATAAATTCTTGATCACCGGCGAATAATTTTCTTCGCCACCAAATTTTTCTGGAAAATACAATTGAAAAGCCGCTCCCGTCCATTCTTTCAATAGTGAACCGTGAAGAAGCATTGGACCATGCTCGGTTTGCAGAATCTCACACTTCAATGCCTTACAGGCTTTGGCCACAAAATCTGTTTTTTGCGAAAAATTCTTAAACAGACCAAGCGCCCAACCTGCGGTATAGAGCAGTCGTGCCTCTGAACCCATATTCGCAAAGGTATAGGTTTCTCTGATCCATTTTCCGTTAATATAGGCAAAATTTCCGTGAATCAGGCCCGTGGGAACATCATAGAACATTGAAAAATTCATCGGGCGAAACAATTCTTCTGCTCGACGAGCCAATTCAGTTCCTGAAAAGTTTTCTTTGATCGTCCATAAAGCAATAGCTAAATGTAAATTGTCGATTGAAGAGACTGCATAACTTGCGACTTTTGATGTTTGGTCGGTCGAATACCAGCTAAAAAACAGGCCTGATTCGTTGTGCTTGGCGAGACCTTTCAAAGTGGACAGAGTTTGATTTAAATTGGTTCTCGCTGCGCCGTCAGAGTTTCGGGTCGCTAGTTCAGTTTGGACGATGAGATCTGCGGCGATATTTGAAGGCGAAGTATTGCGTTGAACGGCGCGAATAATATTTGATCCATCAGCTTTACTTTCAATCCAGATTGTATCGTTTAGTAGTCCATTGGTTCCGCGCATTTGATTAAGACTATGGATGGTATCATCCAAATAGGTTTGAATTTGAGTGTTGCCCTCAGAATCCAAGGTTCGATCTGCAGACTTGATCTCAAACGTAAAAAGATCCGCGCAATCATAATGCGAGCTAGCAGCTAAAGTTGGCGCTGAATGCAGGCCTAAGTAAAGCAAGAAAATGAGTTTGAAGAGCGTGAGTTTTTGGACGTGAAAAGGCATATATTTCTATTGAGCAATAAAGGGGCCTGGCTAATTGGGGCTAGGCAGTGGCGGAGTCATTTTGGTGGTCGTTGCCGTGAGTATTCTTTGAGCAATTGAGCAAAAGGCGGCACTTGCAAGTGGTGAATTCAAAGTGGTGAATTTCGTTTGTTGGTTTTTTGGTAGGTCTATTTGCAAAGAACCGTTTGCTGGCAACACCAACTGATTTTGGTTTTTCTATTTTGTTTCCAATTATGGGCGGGTAGTTTTGATAAGGGCTTTACATCAAAATGCAAATTGGCTACTTTTTAGTAATGCGGATAAGGATCCGGCGTGGAGGTAAAATGAATATCAAAGAAAATGAAATTAAGCAGCTTTTAGAGAAATACCAAAAATTTGCCGTTTACGGCTTAAGTCCTGATCTTCATAAGCCCAGTCACTATGTTCCTCTTTATATGCGTGATCGAGGATGGCAAATGGTCGGAACTTATCCAGAGGTTCATGCTGACAGTGGATTTGAAATATTCTCGACCTTAGGTGAAGTGCCGCTAGAGTACAGAAAATTCATTAATGTCTTTCGTGGCTCGAGCGTGATCCCAAGAGTTGTGGACGAGGTATTGGACCTTGGTGACGTTGAGGTTCTTTGGCTTCAGCTTGGGATTACCCATCCCGAAGCTGAGGCCCGCGCCGAAAGGGCCGGGATAAAGGTCGTATCGAATCGCTGTTTGATCATCGAACATCAAAAGTATTTTAGTTGAGTCGAGCGCCATTTTTGCTAGAATGAAAGGAGTAGCTGTTGCTGTGGAGGAAAGTAAATGTTCAAATATTTATTGCCGGTAATTTTGCAAAGTATCGCGCTCTTTACTTTGGCCTGCTCCACACTGAACAATACAGCAGAAAAGACTGCCGAAAAGATTACAAAAGAGAGCTCTGAAGAGAAGTCGATTGAGCGAGCTTTAGCCGGCGAAGCTTCGCTGGTCACTCAGGCCTGGGTGCAATATGGGGCGCGTGGTGAGCTTCTTGCCCGGGCTTTGACCGTTGGTGGCACCTGTCCGACACTAGACGTTGACGGAAGTATTCTGGCAATGAAGCTGCGCGGAGTTCCATCTGAGGAATTTAGTATTAATGTTTGCGAACTAAAAATTTCAGATCAGGTGCAAAAAATTAATCTCGGTGAGCTAATTCTTCCCGTGCCGCCTAAAAAAATTAAGAAAATATTGATTCTGGGCGATACCGGCTGCCGAATCAAAAAGCATAAAAAGGGCTATGACATCCAAAATTGTAATGATCCAAAGGCGTGGCCATTCGCGCAACTTGCAAAATCTGCCGCAGATTGGGGGCCAGATTTGATTATTCACGTGGGAGACTATCACTATCGCGAAGCGCCCTGCCCTGAAAAAGACTCAAGATGTGCGGGCAGTAAATCAGGTGATAATTGGCCGTCATGGCAAGATGATTTTTTTAGTCCGGTGCAAGCACTTTTGCGAAAAGCGCCATGGGTTTTTGTGCGGGGAAATCATGAATCCTGTGCACGTGGCGGCAATGGTTGGTCAAAATTTTTGGATCCACATATTTACTCAGATATCTGTTTAGAGAAATCCGATCCGTATTGGGTCAAATTGGGCGACCATGTTTTAGCGGTCATCGATTCTGCCGAGGATACGAATATTCAAACTAGTCTTGATGCAATTGAACCACCGGCAAATGCGATCACCTGGATGGCTCTGCATCGCCCCTTTCTAACAAAGGGTGCGGATCATGAGTCTACGACGACACCCGCTTTGAACACAAATTTACAGTCTAAGATTTCTGTAGTTTTTGCTGGGCACTTACATAACTTAAGTCTAAATCAATTTTCGGATGGGCGGCCACCCGAATTGATCACTGGCAATGGTGGGACGCAGCTGACAAAACCACCAAAAGAAATGGATAAAAGCGATGTCTACAGACATTTCGCAGATTTTGGTTTTTTAACTCTGGAGAGAAAATCTTCGGACTCATGGGCCCTTGTCGAGCATGACGTTACAGGAAAAGAAGTCCTTCATTGCACGCTAACAGAAGCCATTGGATTGAAGACAAAAATTAATTGCGACTAAATAAGGATCTACTATGGAATATCGAAGACTTGGACATTCTGGGTTAAAAGTTCCTATATTGAGTTTTGGCACTGCCACCTTTGGTGGAATTGGAGACTTCTTTAAAGCTTGGGGTTCAACCGATCTAAGGGAGGCCAAGCGATTGATTGATCTTTGCCTCGATGCCAATCTTAATTTCTTTGATACCGCGAACGGCTATTCAAACGGCAAAGCTGAAGAAATTTTGGGCCATTCTTTAATTGGACGTCGAAACGAAGTCTTACTGTCAACTAAATGCACTTATCCTATGGGGTCTGGCCCGAATGAATCGGGCTCCTCACGCTTTCATATTATTGAATCTTGCGAAGCAAGTCTTAAACGTTTAGGGACCGACCACATTGACATTTTTAATATGCACGGATTCGATGCCCATACTCCGATCGAAGAAACGCTCAAAGCACTCGACAATCTTATTCAAAGTGGCAAGATCCGCTATATTGCTTGCTCAAACTTTTCAAGCTGGCACCTCATGAAGTCGCTATCAATTTCTGAAAAATTTGGTTGGAGCCGCTACATTGCCCATCAGGTCTACTACAGTCTCATTGGCCGTGAGTTCGAATGGGAGCTCCTGCCACTAGCGGCCGATCAGGGCATCGGCACGATGGTTTGGAGTCCATTGGCTGGAGGCGCCCTAAGTGGAAAAATTCGCAGAAATCAAACTGCACCAAAAAGCAGTCGGCTTGGACAGATCCAATTTGTAAGTTATGATAATGAAGTCTTATTTCGGGTTGTTGACGTTTTGGACGAAATTGCTAAGGAGCGCGAGAAAACCATCCCACAAATTGCACTCAATTGGCTTTTACGCAGACCCACCGTGAGTAGTATTGTGATTGGCGCCCGAAACGAGCAGCAACTCTTAGAAAATCTTGGAGCTATCGGCTGGGAACTTACGGTCAATGAGATAGCGCGCCTCGACGCCGCCAGCAGTACGCGCGTTCTATATCCATACTGGCAACAGCGCTTGTTTCCGCAGTTTTCTCCAAGCATCAAAGACCTCTAAGCAGCCGCTTACTTATCGAATCTTTTGACTTCATCATTTCTCGACTGATAGAGTTTCGAAATGATAAAATTATACATTTCAATTCTGATTCAAAGTGCCTTTGCGACCAGCCCCGTTCAAAATATATTGGATTCTACGGCAATTGATCGTAAAGTTGATCCCTGCGAAAACTTTTACCAGTACTCTTGTGGAAGCTGGCTGAAAGATTTTAAGCTCCCGGCTGATAAAGCCAGTTATTGGCGCCAAGGTAATGTCCTTTCAGACAATGTGGAAGAAAGCCTAAACCTTCTTCTTAGTAATCTTTCGCAAAACCAAAAGTCAACAGGTACCCAAGCCAAACTAGGTAGCTTCTATAAAACGTGTATTGAAAACAAAACAGATGGACTAAGCGAGCTTAAGAAAAAATTGAGTGAGCTCGATAACTTAAAAGATCGTGCGAGTATCGCAAAACATTTTGCGGCACTCGACCTAATTGGCGCTCATGAACTTTTTGAATTTGGTAGCGACCAAGATCTTAAGGATTCGAGTCAGGTGATCGCCGCTGTTGATCGCGGTGGCATGTCGCTGCCTGATCCAGATTACTATTTGAAAGACGATACAAAATCCCAAGAGATTCGCGAGCGCTATAAATCTCATATCGCCGCTATGTTTAAGCTGGTTGGCGAAACCGAGAAGGCGGCCGCTTTAATCGCAGTGAATATTTTAGCCTTCGAAACCGAGCTTGCAAAACACTCAATGAAAAAAGATGACCTTAGAGATACTGCCAAACGTTTTCATCCTATGGACTTCAATGGGTTGAAATCCTTAGCCCCCAATATTGACTGGGATACTTTTATTTCCGGCCTCGGCATCTCGGCACCAAAAAAGTTAAATGTTGTTGAGCCTGAATTCATGAAACACCTTAGCGCTCAACTAGGCACTATGAAATCCGATGTTCTTTCAAATATTCTTAAATATAAACTGATTCATCGGTCTGCATACTATTTGGCCGGACCAGTTCAACAAGAGGATTTTACTTTTTGGCGTAAATATTTAAATGGTCAAAATGAACTTCCCCCGCGCTGGAAGTACTGTACGCAAACTGTGGCCAATGAGATGAATGAAGCCTTGGGTGAAGCCTATGTAGCCAGCATCCCGAATGCTAAAGAAATCCATGATAAGACGACTGTATTATTTCAAAATATAAAAGACTCATTTGCTACTGACTTGAAAAAGCTAACCTGGATGGATCAAAAGACAAAACGAGCGGCCGAGTTGAAATTAGCAAAGCTCACCGGTAAAATTGCCTACCCTGAACGCTGGCGCGACTACTCAAAACTTGAAATAAAAGATGACTCTTTTTACTTAAATGAGCTTCGCGCCACTGAATTCGAAACACGCCGTGATCTTGCGAAAATCGGCAAGCCAACTGATCGCACTGAATGGCAGATGTCGGTCTGGGAAGCTAACGCCTATTATACCAACTCCAATAATGAAATGGTTTTGCCACTAGGGGAGCTCGTGCCTCCGGTATTTGATCCGATCTTTAGTGATGCGGCAAACTATTCAAGCTTGGGCGGCAGCACAATCGGCCACGAACTCACCCACGGCTTCGATGACTCTGGAAAGGATATGGATGCCGATGGCAATTTTGTTGCCTGGTGGACACCAACAGCAAAAAAGAAATTTGAAAATCTCTCTGAGTGCTTTGTGAAGCAAACTGAAGCCTACGAAATCATCCCTGGTTCAAAATTGCGCATTCGTGGCAAGGCAACCCTTGGAGAAAATTTAGCAGACAATGGGGGCCTTAAACTCGGCATCATGGCCCTCAATAAGCTCGCCAATCGCAAAACTCCAAAATTTGAAAATTTCGATGAGTTACAACAATACTTTTTGGCCTATGCTCAGGGTTGGTGTACCAAAATTTCGGATGAAAAGTTACGAGACAATTTGCTTACCAATTTTCATCCACCACCTGAATTTCGCGTAAATGCTGTGGTCGCCAATCGCCCTGAGTTTGCAACGGCATTTCACTGTAAATCGGGCGCCCGCATGGCTCCCAAAAATCACTGTTCTCTTTGGTAGTGAGAATCAACTATAAGCTCTGTTCATCCATACAAGGGCTAATAAGA
Source organism: Bdellovibrionales bacterium (assembly GCA_043784965.1). Lineage (GTDB taxonomy): Bacteria > Bdellovibrionota > Bdellovibrionia > Bdellovibrionales > JAMPXM01 > JAYTQQ01. The sequence goes on along the minus strand of JAYVXS010000121.1, from coordinate 11,111 downwards.
AACTCGGTGGTCACAAATGGAATGTTCAATTTGTCTAAAATCAAAAGCTGGACTCACCTGTGGCATTTGCAAAAATCCAGTTTGCAAAAACTGCGCGCAATTTTTAGAAGAAGATAGCTTCTCGTTTTTAAAAAAAATCCCTGAAGAGCTAACCTGCTCTGCTTATTGCCCCCACTGCTTTGATGAGAAGGTTGCGTCCAAATTAGAGCAGTATAGCATAACTATGGAACTTGCCAAAAACGTAAACATTTTTCTGAAGAATCAAAGTAAAGAGTCGCGAATTTTTAAAAGTGAAGAGCCACCAATTAAAGTCGAAAATTGTCCAGATCCAGATGAAACCTTGCTGCGCCTGGCATTCATTGCGGTGCAGGCCAACTTCAATTGCCTCATCAATGTGGATATTTATTCTAGAAAAGTTCGCGAAGGTGGCTATCAGACGCTTTCTTGGAGTGGAACCGGAATTCCTACCCATATCAATAATGAAAAATCTCTCAGGAAGTAGATTGCTATTTGGCGGCGAGCTTTTTGATTTTCTGCTCTTCAATATAATCGTCAAAACTAATGTGGTTATCGTAAACAATTCCTATATCAATTTCGATAATTCGATTGGCAACAGTTTGAATGAACTCATGATCATGCGAGGTGAAAATAACACTGCCCTTAAATCTTTGAATTCCTTCATTGACCGCGGTGATACTCTCGAGATCCAAATGACTTGTTGGGCCGTCTAGCATCAAAATATTTGCTCCCGATAACATCATTTTGGCGAGCATACATCGTACTTTTTCGCCACCCGACAATACCTTTGGCCGCTTAAGGGCCTCGGCTCCACTAAAAAGCATCTTCCCTAAAAACCCGCGAATAAAAGACTCATCTTTGTCCTCTGAATATTGCCTGAGCCAATCGACCAAACTAGCCTCATCGCCATTGAAGTACTTCGAATTATCGGTCGGAAAATAATTTCTGACCGTAGAGCCACCCCAGGTAAATCGACCCGAATCTGCCGGGACATCTCCGGCTAAAATATCCATAAGCAAGGTTTTCGCCAGATCGTTTTTACCGATCAAAGCGATCTTGTCGCCCTTATTCATGCGAAAACTAATGTTTTTAAGAATACTCTCGCCGTTTAAAGATTTCGAAAGTCCCTCAATCAGCAGTATATCACTACCGAGTTCGCGCTTGAGATCAAATCCTACATAGGGTTGTTTGCGAGAGGACTTTGGCATTTCATTGAACTCTAATTTTTCAAGTTGTTTCTGGCGAGAAGACGCTTGTCGAGATTTAGAAGCATTGGCACTAAACCTAGCAATGAAGGCCTTTAATTCTTCAGCCTTGTCAGAGCTCTTCTTATTTTGATCCGAGAGCAGGCGTTGACTTAACTCACTTGCCTGGCGCCAAAAATCGTAATTTCCAGTGAATGTTGTGACCTTTGAGAAATCAATGTCAGCCATGTGAGTGCACACCTTATTTAAAAAATGCCGGTCATGGGAAATGACGATTACGGTGTTTTCAAAGTTCAAAAGAAAATCTTCAAGCCATTGAATCGCATAGATATCAAGATGGTTAGTCGGCTCATCGAGCAATAAAATATCAGGCTGTCCAAATAGTGCCTGCGCAAGCAAAACCTTAACTTTGTCACCACTCACTAAATCTTTAATCAATTCGGTATGACGTGATTCGTCGACTCCTAGGCCAGCAAGCATCGTACCCGCTTCAGACTCGGCTTCGTATCCGCCAAGCTCAGCAAAGGCCATTTCAAGCTCGCCTGCCCGAACACCATCAGCATCCAAAAAATATGGCTTGGCATAAAGCTCTTCTTTTTCTTGCATAATTTTGAAAAGTTTTTCATTTCCCATTAGTACAGTCTTCAAAATCTGCTGCTCATCAAAGGCGTAATGATCTTGCTTTAATACAGAAAGCCGCAAATTAGGGGCAATTGCGACCTCGCCCGTATTGGGCTCGATTTCTTTTGAAAGAATTTTAAAAAATGTGGTTTTTCCAGCTCCATTGGCGCCGATTAGACCATAGCAATTTCCTGGAGTGAATTTCACATTTACATCTTCGAAAAGCTTTTTAGCTCCGAAGCTCAGACTTAAGTTTGAAGTACTAATCATTAAAAGATCCTATTTTAGAAAGTGGTTTGCTAGCCTTCGATTTGTAAAAAGGTATTGTTAATTGCAAATTGTCTAATCCGCAACAAGTCCTAACTCAACTGAAACAATTTGAATATAAAAAGTGCTTTCAAAATACAATTTGCAAGCTTCGAGCCAGAACTATTTGCCTGATGTGAGCCCTATCTTCTTTTGGTCGGTCTGGCTATGAAGATCAGTTTGGTGGCAGCTGCGACTGATTGCAGTTTTTCGGTTTCTGTCCCAGTTATGGGTGGGCCGTTTGATTTCTGGCCCGGTTTCCGAAATCAGTTTGCCAGTCTCACAGCCCCTGAACTCGGACTTTTCCACATAGGATCCAACAATGGCCTACCAATCGGTGGGTTTATAGTCTTTTAAGAATTTTCCACACCAATGCTTGCCGGTGATAATTCCGTCTATGAATGGATCACAGACACGTGCCGCACCATCAACAATATCAAGCGGCGGCTGAAAATCATGAACTTGAGTTTTTAAATTCGCCAGCGATGCAGGGTCTTCATCCGTAACCCAGCCCGTGTCGACAGCATTCATGAAGATTCCGTCTTTAGCTAGATCACTGGCCGAGGTATGCGTGAGCATATTCAGCGCCGCCTTGGCCATATTGGTGTGTGGGTGGCGGTCAGTTTTTGTAAAGCGATAAAACTTACCTTCCATCGCGGTGACGTTCACAATGTGCTTCTTTCCGGTATTATCGCGCCTCATAAGCGGCGCCAATTGACTGCATAATACAAAAGGGGCGACCGAATTCACTAATTGAACTTCTAACATCTCAGCTGCCGGAACATCCGCCAGCTTCAAACGCCAAGAATTCGTGGCTCGTAAATCGACCTGCTGAAGATCAGCATCTAACTTTCCGCGAGGAAAGACTTCTTCGACAGCTAACGAATTATCATAAGAATACGGTATCTGCGACAATTGAGCCGAGGCCCGTAAGCCAATACCAGGGCCCTGGCCATGCCATGTCACCAAGGCCGAAGATTCACCAGCGCCAACCTGAGAACAAAGCGAGTTGAGTTCAGCCCGACAATCTTGGCTTGTCCGAAGTATTTGGCGAGCTCCTTGTGGCAAATCCTGGAACATGATTTTTTCATTTTCCATCAAATGTGCATAAAAGCCCGGTGGGCGACGAACTGTTTGGGCGGCATTATTAATTAGAATGTCGAGTCGATCGACAGTTTGTTCAATATAGCGACAAAATATCTCAACACTTGGAGTATGCCGCAAATCCAAACCGTGAATCTGCAAACGATCGCCCCACCGAGAAAACTCGGGCTCGCGAGCAAATCTCAAAGCCGCATCAATCGGAAAGCGTGTTGTCACAATCACCCGAGCACCTGACTTCAACATCATAATCGCCGCGTGGTAGCCGATCTTGAGACGAGCTCCGGTGATTAATGCAACTTGGCCTGTGAGATCTGCCAATTGAAATCGTTTTTCATAATTGAACTCGGCACATTCAGAGCACATCGAATCGTAAAAGAAGTGCAGCTTCACAAACTCTGCTTTGCAAACATAACAATTGCGTGGGGACTTTAAAAACTGAGTCTTCTGTTCATCAATTGCTGGTCTCTCAGTAATTCTTAAAGGAGCTTGAAATACACTTGTAAGCCTCGCCTCGCGAATGCCGGTTTGCGCGCGCGCCTTGCGGTCTTGCAAGCTAACTGCTTTACGCCGGCCAGACATTGCCGCCTTTTGTCGAACGCGAATTTGATTTTTATCAGGACGTGAAAGTTGCCCGGCAGCCTTAAGTAAAGCGTTGCGCTGCTCAGAATCTAATTCCGCCAATAGCTTTGGATCGCTGGATAGTCTTTCTAGAATTTCAATTGTCGCTAAAATTGGATTTTCAGACATGTGGCGAAACTTATTGGTCAGGGCGTGTTCCTGTCAAGTGGAAGCGCCATAACTATAAAAAGCTGGTATAAATTGCGATTTTCTACTTAATCCGCTTCAATGCTTGAATAATCTGATCCAAGGTCGCCAAAAATTGCGAGCGATCCTTCTTCTCCATGGCTGAGGGGCCGCCTCGCAATTCTCCCATATGTCTTAAATTGGTCATAAGCTCACGGCCAGCAATTGCCGAACCTATGCTGTCTTCGGTCCATTCTTTGCCCTTTGCACTTAAAACACGGACATTCTTTTTAATACAGCGATCCGCCAGCAAAATGTCTGAGGTCACTAAAATATCGTGAGCTTTTGAGTTTTCGACGATCCAATCGTCGGCGGCGTCAAATCCGCCACCGACCACTTGCATTTCAATTCTCGGATCGATTGGAATTTGCAGGCGTTTGTTCGCCACTAAAATAACCCGCAACTTATAGCGTTCAGCCACCTTATAAACTTCGTCTTTTACCGCGCAACCGTCGGCATCAATGAATATATCTAGCATGCGACCTCAAGCCGATCTACGGCTTCTTTTAGTGTGCCGTGAGTTAGCGCGCTCAACAAATACGAGTTGCTGCTCAACCAACTGATCAAAAACCTGTAGCAATTTGTCGTGCTCTTTGGTTTGAGATGCTCGCGCTTCGATACTGGGTAGTGTGATACTGGGTGGTTCGCTATTTAGTAGCTCAATACATTGATGAATTGCCTCGATAGTCGAAACGCATTCAGGCGCTGGTTGTTTGCGTACACGAAAGGTTGAGAGCCTTTCAGGAGTAAAACACACTTGCGGAAGCCGCTTCAAATTAGCACTTAAATGAAGCATTTTGCGGGCAGTATTCCAGGTTCCGTCGATGACAAAAATTGCAAGTTTTTTATTTTCCGGAGTCAAATTTTGTCGCTCCCCATTCGTCCATTTCGATATATTCAACGCCTGTCGGCCGGGATACAAAATGACGGAATGAATTTTTGGATCAGATAAAATTTCATTTACCTTTTGATTCTTCGTATAATCGTGGCCAACAATTAATTCTGAATTTTTCAAACAAAGATGCGACATTCTCCCAGTCGCAATTCTTCGGCGCACTTCGATTGGATGGGTGAGAATTACAAATTTTACTCCCGGATCAAAACTTTTTATATGCTCACAGTAACAATTAAAATTTGGTTGTCGGCAGTTGAGACACATTTCGCGAAATTTCGGCTCTCGAGCTAAATGCATTTTTCTATTTTCAAAATATTTTTGTATATTCATATGACCCAATCGTACCCGCGAAGAAGGGATCTGACACCTGGACTAAGAACTAGGAACTAGGAACTATCCTGGACGCGCTCCTAAAATGGCGCAATTTTGTCAAAGTGTTTGCGCTGATCAGCGGGCCCCTCGGATTACACTATTGAAGCCCATCTAAGCATTTGATAAGTGACCAGTTTTCACTTATTGCACTGTCTTTCGAAGGCACATTCTTTGCTATTAAAAGCTTATGCTTCGAAGATTTTTAATTATTTTTATAATGCTTTTAAGTTCTACTTCTTGGTCTCAAGAGGCATGTAGGGCTTTATTTCAGCGTGACGATACAGTTGTTGAGGTCATCTCGTCGATTGAAAGTGAAATTAAGAATCACCGGGTCAATATGAAAATACTGGATGGTCCGAAAGAGGCATTATCGGCCAAATTACTTGCAATTCGCCAAGCAAAAAAAACAATTGATATAACAGTTTTTCAACTCTTTAGAGATGAAACCGGATATTTATTTCTAAGCGAAATTAAAAGAGCTGCCGAGCGCGGCGTGCGCGTACGCCTGCTCGTAGATGCAATTGGCTCGAAGGACATTAGCCATCACGAGCTTGAATACCTTCTCAAGAACTTTTCATCCTCAAATAGACCTGAAGTGAAACTCGCGAACCTAGCTTTTCACCCAAGAACATCCTTTGCACGATTTATGAGTCTGCTGAAAGGCGAAACGAGTTTTGTAAACTGGCTCTTTGCAGTCAATAGCCGGGTTCATGAAAAGCTGCTGCTCGTCGACTCAGGAACGGGCGACTCACTGGTGATTTTCGGCAGCGCAAATATGACGAATAAATCAACCGGCTTGGGCCATAGTGAACTCGATTACAATAGAGAGGTTGAGGTTGTTATTCGGCCGGTAGCTGGGACCGATTCAGTGCCAGTTGACCTAGAACTTACAAAATATTTTGAATCGCTATATGAGTATATCGGCAACCATCAACTTTGGGATCGAAGTCCTGAGCTTTTTGATCTATCAGGAAAGAAAATGAAACAGAACTATGCAAATGCCGCCCAACATGCGAATGAAGCAATGAACCTTGAGGCCAATTTAGAAAAGATGAGTCAAGAAAATTTCTTAACAAGCGACTTGACCCCTAGTGATTTTGAGTTGGTTCATGACCTGCCAAATTTAATTCGTAAAAAAAATATTTTTAATATGAACTGGTTTCGCTGGGGAAAAAGTATAAATGAAAGGTCCGTCATCCGAAGCCTTTCAAAGCGAATGCTCTCTGCAAAAAAACGAATAGAAATCATATCGCCCTATTTATTAATTGGCAGCAAGGACATCCGAAAAATTGAAAAGCTATTGCTAAAAAAACCGAATTTAGAGCTTCACATTTATATAAATAGTTTTACAGTTATCGATCACCGCTCCACAAGTGCCTATTTTGAAGAGTTCGTTGGACCCAAGCTTGCTGAGTTAAAGAGAAACTCGAAAATTGGTGAACGTCTCAAGATAAAAACTTATATCGGACACTCGTCCACCAAGCTTCGTCCCAGTTTTTTTCATACCAAAGCTGTTCGCATTGATGACGAATTTTTGATAGGCTCGCATAATTTCGACTTTCGATCCATTCTCTCAAATTCAGAAATGGGCGCCTGGATGAATTCAAGTAAAGGCCACGCAAATCTCCAAGCACTGATTGCTGATATCGATCAACATTCGATCGAATGGGGAAGTCCGGCTTGGCAGGCGCTAATACAAAAAGATCCTGCATTCACTCGATTTAAACTATTTTTTAAAAGCCTGTGTCAGGCTTTCAGCTGTCATATTTTATTATAACCCGAGCTCAAGTTACCTACGACAATCTCAAAAACTCTTACTTCTTTTTACAATTTGCACCAAATAGATTCGGCGCAGGCAATTGCACCTCATAATGTGGATGATCAAAATCAAATACATCCATGAGATCATCCGCGTTCGCATCTCTTGCCGTGAGCGCCGGCAAATTGTATTTCGTCTCGATAAATTTTAAAATCGATGTATGATCATGAGTCACATGCGAAACGTAATGTGGTTTTGCAAAAGGTGAAACGGCAACAAATGGGACACGAAAACCGTATTGATCGAAGCTTCCTTTAAATTTATTTTTTGTCGTCAATTTCGGCTCAATGGAGTCGGGCTTGCACGCTGATGGAGGTGACACATGATCAAAAAAGCCACCGGCTTCGTCATAAGTAAAAAAGAGCACTGAGGACTTCCAATAGGAACTTCTTACTAGTGCGCTGACCTGTTCAGCAACAAAGGCCTGTCCTGTCTGAATATTGCCTGGTGAATGTTCGTCTTGGCCGTCCATATCAGAATCAATAAATACCACCTGGGGAAGCCTTCCTGATTGCAAATCTTTTGCAAAATCAGAAACTGGCGCGACGTGCTTGAGATTCTTGAAATAGAAATTAGTGAACAAATAAAGATACCCAAGGCCATTGCGATAATACTTCCAGCTAATACCATGCTTATTTAGGACTTCGAATATTGTTTTTTGATCATAGCCAAAAGACTGAATTGGCAGGTCATTTTTTATATGACCGAAAGAAGTTCCCGTCATCATAAAGAATCGATTCGGAAAAGTCTGAGTCATCGTCGAAGAAAAATATCGGTCTGAAATTGCAAATCGATTAGCCAAAGCATAATAAAAATTCAGATCGTTTTGATTGTAATAAGCAATCGCTCTTTTTCCAGAATTTATTACAAACTGATCATTTTTTCCATTGTTCCAACCGCTATGCATCGCATCCCAATCATGCTTGGGGTTCTCTGAACAAAGAGAGGTCTCGTGGTGAACCAATACTAGGTCACCCTTGGCATCGAGATTTTTCATATCTGCACTTAAGCCATCAACTTCTGAACCATAGAAATTCTCGTGCATGAGCTTCCCAAAATAATGATCAAACGAATGATTTTCTTGCATCAGCACAATAGTGTGTTCAATGGGAATTTTAGGATCAGCTGTTCCGGCTCGTACATCGAGGCGTGGCAATGTCCCAGCAATGCGCATGCAGTCACTTTCATTGGCCTGTCCGCTCATAGTAAAAAAGCATAGACTCACAAAAATGCCGTGCTTAATATATTGGCTGGATATCATATTCCTCCACCGGGTTTCTCGATTTTTAAAGGTGGCGGAAGTATAGAAAGCTTTTCAAGGAATGCAACTTCAAAACTTACAAAATTTTATTTTTGCCGTCGGTGTCTTTACAATGATGAAACTCCTCACTATTCTCTGAGATGGGCCGGCCATGACCTGCGACCGGATTCAAGGAGTCTATTTTGAAAATCTCTTGGCATCGATTTCGCCCCGCATTCTTCATTCTGCTTTTTTTATTGATTGGTGAGCTTTTAGTTCGCTTAACTCTTCTCTATGCCTTTGCACCTAGTCAGATGCTCAGACTCTCAATTATTGCCAAGGTATTATTAACCGGATTTAGGATGGACCTTGCGGTGAATTCTTGGATTCTCCTGCCCCTGCTTTTATGGCTTCTTTTGGTTCCGCAGAAGACTATTGAAAAAAAATGGCATCGCACTTTTTTCCTCAGCCTTAGCAGCTTGTTTTTTTTCGTACAAATATTCAATTGGTTTGCTGAATATTTTTTCTTTGAAGAATTTCATTCGAGATTTAATACAGTCGCTGTCGACTACATCTTATATCCATATGAAGTATTCGTAAATATCTGGCAAAGCTATCCAGTCATTCCGGCAACATTGTTTTGTGGTATTCTTGCTCTCACCAATACATTTCTCATTCGCAAATCACTAAATCGGACGATCGCATCGCAAAGCACATTTTTCTCACGTGCCGCTGCATTTACAATCATTGCTGGGTTTTTTGCTCTTTTTACTTTAACGGTCGAAAACGCAATTACCCGCTATAGTGGAGATCGTAACATCGACGAAATCTCTAACAACGGCTTGTATGCGTTAGGCTTCGCAGCCAATACTAGGCAACTCGATTACGACGCCTTCTACCCGACCCCAGAGCAAGACAAAATTTATCCACAAGCTCGCGAAGCATTAAAGGAGCCGGCCTCTCAATTTGTAAATTCTCATTCCACTCTGCGTGACTTCGTCGGTGACGTGCAAAAGAAAAAACTCAATGTCGTACTTATTCTCGAAGAAAGCTTTGGCTCAGAGTTTTGGGGAGTTCTCGGAAATAAAGACGGCCTTACTCCCGAAATGGATGCTCTTAGCAAAGAGGGGATCTTGTTCACCAACCTCTATGCTTCTGGAAATCGAACAGTTCGTGGAATGGAGGGAGTCCTTGCTTCTTTTCCCCCTTTGCCAGGAGATTCAATTGTTAAACGCCATCTATCAGATCATATCGAGACCCTTGCCAGAGTTTTGAAGCGTGATGGCTATTTCACTTCATTTCTTTATGGCGGACGCGGGATGTTTGATGGCATGCGGTCTTTTGTTGTCCGCAACGGCTACGACGAATTCATTGAGCAATCGGATTTTGAGAACCCGAGCTTTAGCACTGTATGGGGCGTTGCCGATGAAGATCTTTTTTACCATGGACTGAAACGACTGCGTGAGCTTCACACAGCTCAAAAGCCATTTTTGGCTACCTTCTTATCGGTTTCAAATCATAAACCTTATACTTATCCAAAGGGCCGCATTGCTGAAAATCCAGATTTAGAGCGACGGGATTATGCCGTTAAGTATTCAGACTGGTCTCTTGGTGAATTTTTTCGTCTTGCTAAAAAAGAAGCTTTCTATAAAGACACTATTTTTATAGTCGTTGCTGATCACGGCGCTCGGGTTTACGGCAGTCAAAAAATTCCGGCGCATTCATATGAAATCCCAATGGTGATTTTGGGTCCTCCTGAAATCGTAAGTCCAATGAAAGTTGCAACTCTGGGCTGCTCGCTCGATGTTGCTCCAACAATTATGGGATTATTGGGTAGACCATACCAATCGCTTTTCTTTGGGCGCGACCTGCTGAACGGCAATCCAAAAGATGGGCGCGTCTTAATTAACCATAATCGCGATATCGGCATTTATAAAAACTCTTGGCTCGCAGTTTTTGGAATCAACAAAAGCTTAGAGTTTTATAAATTTAATCCTGCAACTCATGATTTTGACTCTGATAAAAATGTAACGGCCGAAGCAAAGGCGGTCGCCGACGAGGGTATTGCGCTTTTTGCCGCCGCAGATAATCTTTATATGGGACAAAAATATTTCATTTCAGAAGATTTGAGCACGCCGGCAAAACTTGAGCTACAGAAAAAACCAGCTGAAAAATCAGACTCTAAGGATCTAGGCCGGGTAAATTGAAAGCAGCCGCAATTAAGCCTTCCGCCAAGCCAGGTCTCGCCCCACCCATGGGCTGCGATTTAATTGACTCCTCACCACGCGCATATCTCAAATTCATTTCAGATCTATCGGTTAGCAGTCAAGCCTTTACAAGTAAAATTACGGGGCGCGGAATTTTCGACGACTTGGACAAGCGCCCGTCTGAGTTTAGAACTCTGATTTGGACCGCCATTGAAAAAAAAGGGCACCGCAAGTCTGAAATTTTGAAGCAGCTAAAAAAAATTAAGCTCTATGCCGGAGAAGATCAGATTTTAACTGAAGCACATGCTCCATGTTTACTCGATAAGACAGAACAAATGATCCTGATCGATGAATTAATTTAGCGCGCTTATGCAAACGAAAAAGGCCTCCGAACATTTATGTTGGAAGCCTCAGTTGAACGGCCTAGCCCGGATATTTCATCAGTTTCGTCGTGAAATCGCTGATTCGCAGACTGGCCTGGCGCTTGAGAGACCTTTGAGTGAGGCAACCTCAAAGCAGG
>JAYVXS010000120.1:0-5924 GCA_043784965.1 Bdellovibrionales bacterium | reverse complement strand
GACTAGATGTGTGGACAGCAGCAGGATTCTATAATGGAATATTGCAATCTGGAATATGACAAGCTACCGTATGCGCAGAACTGAGCGTGAAATGGACTCGAAATTAGACGGAAGGAATTTGTGCAATCATGGAATTAAATTTGCCCACGTCGTCTCCAAGAATTCTTTGTTGTTTGGCTGTCTGTTTGATTTGCACGCCCAGCTTAACATTGGCTAAAATAGCTCATCTCGAAAGAAAAATGCCAGTTGAGTATGGTGGCAATGACGGTCTTGACGCTTGCTCGACAGTGGGCCATGTCGGCAGTTTAAGCTCAGGACCGGACGGATTCCTGGCCGTCAAGGATTCTCCCGATTTAAAAGCAAAACGCACTGATAAGTTGTACAACAACCAACAAGTATGGATTTGTTCGGCATCTAAAGATGATCGTTGGCTTGGAATTGTTTACACCAAAGATAGCAAAAAGGACTGCGGGACAACAGTCGATGTTAAAAGACGAATGCCCTACAATGGTCCCTGCAATTTAGGATGGGTCGACAAGAAATGGATCGTTCTAGACGCCGGCTGATAACACTTTTACAAAGTATTTGCCGATCGAGAAAGATCCAACTTGAATCGGACTTCTTTGAACATCTTTGATGGACTAGACCTATGGCTGCAAAAAATGCTTTAGAGACTTATAAAGAAAAAATAAAGCTGCTTTCTGAGCGGCTCGTTGAAATTCAAAAGCCGATTCGCATCTTAGATGCCATCAAATGGAATCGTAAAATTGAGCAGGACTTCTTTTCAAAGCCTAAATATGAATTACCAAGGGTCGATCGCGCTTACTATGAAGAAATTAGTTTGGGATTTGAACCATCTTCAAAACTAACAGAATTGGGTCAATTGGTTTCGGACATCGATTTGCAACTTGGTTCGAACGATGAGATCGCACCGCTTCTGATTCAGATGTGTGAACAATATATGGATGTTGTTCAAATGCTTGAGGCCAGAGGTACCAAGAGATTCGGGGAGATCAGTCAAAAGCTCTACGGCTCCCCCAAAGACCGTTTTTTTGATGATGGCGGCACCATTCTTCTGCAGGGGAAAATGCTTTATACTATCCTTTCAAGTCTTGAGGCCAAAACTTTGGGTCAAGATTATCCTAAAAATATAAGCGCTGAAGAAGCCGTAAAGATACTACATGAGCGTTTTTCAAAGGGTTTGCTTAGGGACCGGATTGAGATCAAATTATCAGACGGAATCGTTGCTGATGCTGCCGCCGGAAGCGATGTAATCAAAATTAAAACAGGCACAATGCTATCGTCCAAAGACATCGATATTTTCGAAGTTCATGAGGGCTGGGTACACGTTGCCACCACCGCAAACGGCAAATGCCAAAGCATTGCCAAATGGCTTGCGAAGGGGCCCCCGAGATGTACGGCTACCCAAGAGGGGTTAGCTTTTCTGATGGAGATTATTACCTTTAGTACTTATCCTCGTAGAGCCAGGCGAGTGAATGATCGTATTCTGGGTATTGATATGGCCGAGGATGGCGCCAATTTCTTACAACTTTTTGAGCACTACCAAAACGAAAATTACGATGAGCATGAGGCCTTTCAAAATTCGATGCGGGTCTTTCGTGGAGGATTGATTGAAGGCGGCGCTCCCTTTACAAAAGATATTTCTTATTGTCGTGGTTTCATTGAGAACTATAATTTTATGCGAACCGCAATTCGCGAAGGGCATCCAGAACTCATTCCATTTCTCTATGTTGGCAAAATCAACGTTGATGATATCCCGCTGCTCTACCAAAAATATAAAGAAGGAATTGTGGATCCGCCGAAGTACCTTCCGCCTCAATTTGCCGATCTAAATGGACTTGCGGTTTGGATGAGCTTTTCAAACTTTTTTAATACGGTCGACCTTAAAAAAGTTCAGGAACATTACCGAAGTCTGTTCAAAAAATATCTTTAGCAAGTCCGACTTGGGTATGCCTTAAAGCTCGTACGGAAATAAGCTGTGCATTTGAGCGAAGCGGAGCTTTTGCTGCTGGCCAGGGATTTTTTGGTAGCCGAAATGCACAATCTGCGTTAGCTTAGCCGGCATGATTCATCTCACCAATATTAATAAGCACTATGGTACAAAAATTCTCTACGAAAATGCTAGTTTTCAGATACGGCCAGGTGAAAAAATCGGCCTAGTTGGCCCAAACGGCGCTGGCAAAACAACGATTTTTCGCTTGATTACTGGCGAAGAGGGCGTTGAGACCGGAACAGTTAGTGTCGCCGACAAATGTGTTGTCGGTTATTTTTCTCAAAATATCGCGGAGATGAAAGGCAGTAGCATTCTTGCCGAAGTCATGTCCGGCTCTGGTAAAGTTTTTGAAGCGCAAAAAAAACTGCAGGGACTTGAGGCGAAACTTGAAGATTCCGCAGTGAATCCGATTTCAGATGATGCGATGGAGGCTTTGCTAGAAGAGTATGGCGAGGCGCAAACTAAATTTGAGAGCCTTGGTGGCTATAATCTCGAGGCCAGGGCGCAAGAAATTTTAACCGGATTGGGCTTTCCGCCAGACGAGCACGATCGCATGGTTGAGAGTTATAGCGGCGGCTGGAAGATGCGCGTGGCTTTGGGTAAGATTCTTGCGCTTAATCCAGATGTTCTGTTGATGGATGAGCCAACCAACCATTTAGATCTTGAGACCATAGTCTGGCTTGAAGAATGGCTGGTTAATTTTAAAGGTGCTCTGGTCATGACAAGTCATGATCGCGATTTTTTAAATCGCCTGGTTTCAAAAATTGTCGAAGTAGCTAACAAATCGATCACCTCCTATACTGGTAATTATGATTTCTATGTGCGTGAAAGGTTGGTGCGAGCTGAACAATTGCGCGCTTCACATCAAAAGCAGCAGGACATGCTCGCTAAAGAAGAAGAATTTATTGCCAGGTTCGCAGCCAGGGCTTCTCACGCCGCTCAAGTTCAATCGCGCGTAAAAAAGTTAGATAAGATTGATCGAATTGAAATACCTGAAGAAGAAGAGACTATGAAATTTGAGTTTCCGGAGGCTCCCCGCGGAGGAGATGAGGTAGCTAAGTTTAAGGCCCTTGCTAAGATTTACCCTCTTGAAAATGGCAAAGAAAAGCTTGTATTTAGAGGGGCTACGGGACTGGTGCGCAGGCTTGATAAAATTGCCGTTGTTGGTATAAATGGTGCCGGCAAATCGACATTGCTTAAATTGATCACGGGTCAAACCAAGCATACCGAGGGTGATCTGGCCTTAGGTCCGAGCACAGAAATTGGCTATTTCAGTCAAAGTGCATTGGATGTATTGGATCCAAATAAAACGATTTACGATGAAGTTCACGACCGTATTCCAAATGCGACACAAGGATTTGTGCGAAATTTGTTAGGTGCGTTCTTGTTTAAAGCTGACGATGCTTTTAAAAAAATATCTGTTCTATCAGGTGGTGAAAAGAGTCGCGTCGTGCTTGCTACTATATTAGCCAAGCCAGTCAACTTTCTTGTTTTAGATGAGCCGACTAATCATCTCGATATAAAGTCTCGCGAAGTATTGCTCGAGGCCATACAAAAGTACAAAGGTACTGTCATGATTGTCAGTCACGATCGGTTTTTCTTAAGAGCGATCGCAAATCGTGTTTTTGAACTAGACCGTAGTGAATTAAGGATTTACGAAGGCAACTTTGAGTATTACACTTGGAAGAGATCAGAGAAATTTCAACAAGTATAGCATTTTGGATTTATGAAAAACATTGTAATCTTATCAAATGATGCCCGTACAGTAAGTCAGATCACAAGTCGGGTGAGTGAACTAAACGAAGAGACAATGCTTGAGGTCTTCAGAACACTTGAAGACTTTGATCGCTTCATTGGTCCAACTGAGGTTGTCGCTCCAGCGAAAGATCCAAAGGTCCCTGTTGTAGTTAGTGATGAGAAAAAACAAAGCATGTATGTGCAAGCACTTTTTAAAGAAAAGGGGCTTCACTTAATCATTGTGGACCAAGAAATTTTGGGTAAGGCAAGTCCCGTTCTCTTCATTCAAACGCTTAACAACAAATTGGCTGGATCCGAAATAAACAAAGAGGCAATAGCAACTCGTTTTATATTATTGAGCTTTGATGCAAATGCGAATTCTATAGAAACCTTGGCGAGCTCGCAAATCGATGACATCATATTGAAACCTCTCGACAACCAATTATTTTTACAAAAACTTTCGATGGTTGTTTCTGATAAACGTACTTCTGCTGGCGAGTTTTTGTATAAGCAAGCGGTGGACGCTAATATTTATGTGGCGAAGAGCTCAAAGATAGAAGAGTTGTCCGATTTCGGCTTTTCGGTGCGTAGTAAAAAAAAAGTGAAAGACGGAGTCATTGTTCGTATATACGCAAAAGTATTTGGTGAAAAGATTGATTCCAGCCTCTTTGTAAGAACCTATAAAAGTCTGCCGCATCCAACTGCGCTAGGTGAATTTAGAGTTTACTATACTTATTACGGAATTACCGCCGGCCAACTTCAAAAGGTTAGAAGAGCACTTCACGGTAAGTCCAGGCGCGGAACGCCCACCAAAGCAATTTCAAAAGATGAAATTCTAATCTTTAAGAAAAATCCAAGAAATATAGCAATCGTGGCTTTTAATGGGCAAATCCGAGCCGACATTGAAAATGCTCTTGGCTCTAATTTCATTAATCTTTCAATTAATAGCTTTCCGTCATTGATTTCTTTTGCAAAAAAAATGGGAGTTCTTCAGCCAAAAGTTGGCGCCACAGAGGATGCAAATGGGATGGCCTCCTTAGCAGGGAACGAGGCGGCTAGAGCATTTGCTTCTGCAACATATATATTTAATATCAATCATGCAGATGAAATCATTAATTTGACTAACAAGGGCACAGCTTTTTTTGATCAAAGTGGCCCACAAATGATTTCGCAGCCTAAGAAATGGCTGCAATTTATTCATCCCGATGATCTCGATGAGCTGCAAGAGTTTTTGAATTACCTTAAGAGCAACGAGAAGGGCAGTATTTTTATTCGCTTAAGAGGGCCATTCGGGTCGCTTCATTTCGTTAAAATCGATGCCTCAGAATTAGCTGGGGCGAAACCTCCACAAATTCAAATTCAAATGAGTGAGCTAAAAGGTCCTGAAGGTTTTAAAATTTTTAAAGCGGCCCGCCCGGATTTTGACTCTCAGGGAGTTGTGACCCCAGTAGATGCCATTTTAATTGATGCCATTTTAATTGATGCCAGCGGTATCACACAAACTGTTGAAAGCTGGGCGCTTCATGTTAAGTCATTTTTGGAAAATGTAAAGATACTGACTCCAGAAAGAAAAACTGCTGTCATTGTGCTTCTCCCAGAAAAATCATTAGTGAAACTTGAGGATTTCAAAAAGACATTTTTCTCAGATATCATGTTTGTGCCAGTGGATCGTAAGCAAATGATTGATAAAATCAATTTTCATGTGCATGGACTTTGCTCCAACGATGGTATTGTGACTCCCGGCTTTGATGCTGTGAACGAAGTTGTGAAACTAGCACAAGAAGTTAAAATGGAAATGGCATCTGAGTTTGGCGTGCAAATTAGAACCAATCAGCCCATTCGCGAAGGTGTATTTCTGAGATTGTTTAGCCCGCTCTTTTTGGATGAAAATTACGACGGAATTTTAGCCCGTAGCTATTCAGCAGAAGTCGATGAAAAGAATAAGAACGAATTTCATAATGTATTTAGTTTTTATGGGATTTCAGATGCTTTCCTCAAGCATATCCGCAAATGGATTCGCGAAACTCATATCGCTCAGAAAGACCCGAAAGAGTAGGCCTTAATACTAAGGGCCCTAAGGGCCCGCGCAAAAATAATTGTTACAATTTTGCTAGGTCTTTTAAATCAGCTCTTCGTTGGTCGTCGTCCGGTTAGCGCCTCTGGCTAGCCGTTC
>JAYVXS010000119.1:0-5933 GCA_043784965.1 Bdellovibrionales bacterium | reverse complement strand
TACACTGGTTATCCTAGCCCGGATATTTCATCAGTTTCGTCGTGAAATCGTTGATTCGCAGACTGGCCTGGCGCTTGAGAGACCTTAGAGTGAGGCTTTGAGTGAGGCAACCTCAAAGCAGGTTGTCGCAATGAAAAGGTCTCGAAAACGCCAGGAGCGAAGCGCCCAGACTAGCGAAGCGGCGATTGCAACCGAAATCTGATGAAATATCCGGGCTAGGATAACCGGGCATTTAATAGACCTCGGGTTGCGCAAGAGGTCTTTTACCTGATGGATTCTAAGGCCCCTAAATCCTCTGAAAAGCCGCAGAGTTTGACGAGCTCAATAAGATCATTGGGCCAACCTGATTTAAAAATCATTTTTTCAGAACTAGCTGGATGGATAAAGCCGAGCTCGGCTGCGTGTAAAGAGAATCTCGACATTTTATCAACGAAGCCGCGAATTTTTAAAGACTTCAAATTCTTACTGCGACGGCTCGATCCGTAAACTTGATCTCCCAATATTGGGTGGCCCAACTCACTGAGATGAACACGAATTTGATGGGTACGACCGGTTTCAAGCTTGAGCTCGACTAGAGAAATTCCGCTGTGTTCTTCAATAATTCGGTAATGAGTAATTGAGTGTCGGCCGGGTTCGTGAGGAGTTGAAATCACTTTTTGGCGATTCTCTGGGTGGCGACTTAAATAGCTTTTAATGGTGCCAGACTTTTCTTTGAAAACTCCATAGACGATTGCATAATAAATTCGATGGGTGGTTTTTCTCTGAAATTGTTTTGCAAGAAGTCTTTGAGCCTGATCATTTTTTGCAATAACCAAAAGACCACTGGTGCCTTTGTCTATTCGATGCACAATTCCCGGGCGCTTTTCATTATATCCGAGTGAAAGATCAGTTGTATAGTGGAGCAAAGCATTTACTAGAGTGTCTTGGGCGTGGCCATAGGCGGGATGCACGACTAGGCCGGCAGGCTTGTTCAATACAATTACGTCCTTGTCTTCAAAGACGATATCAAGAGGAAAAGCATACGGCAGAAGCTTCTCCTGCTCTATTATAGGAACATTAATATCAAAAATATCTCCGGCCAAAATTTTATAAGAAGGCTTAATAATCTTGCCATTCTTGCGAACGGCTCCCATTTGTAAGAGCTTTAGGGCCTGAGAGCGAGAACCGATTTCGGGAATACTAGCAAGAGCTTTATCGATGCGCTCTAAAAGCATATCTGCAGAGACTGAAATAGTGAGTTGTTGAGATTTTTTTAAAACCATTTATTCAAAACGTCTATTTTTTATTGGACTTTAAAATTTCTAAATACGAGCTTGCCACTTTGCTCTCGTCAAGACTCAATAGCCGTGCGATTTGAACAATAAAACCCCGTACAAAAACTGGGGCGGGAAGTTCTCGGTAATCGTTAGCTTCGACCGCATTTAAATAGGTACGACTTATTCGCGTGGCTTCACTAATTCGTTCAATACTTAAATTCTTATATTCTCGAACACTTTTCAAAAACGAACCATCCATGCTCTCTACTTTGGCAAAAACGTCTTCTTTTGCCAAATCGATTTTGTATGTAGAAAGAGAAGTCTTGCCGTAGCCCTCTGGCAGCTGATTAATAGTGCCTTTTCGCCTTACAATATAATTATCAGTTACTTCAATGGTCGAATGTTTTGGCCGCGTAGCTATGTCGGTTTTAGTATCATGAGAATAATTAGATTTTAATTGTTCAGTCGAAATATTCGCAGAACTTTCAGATTCACGAAGAAAATTGGCAATATTACTTTCAACGCCATCGCGATTTGTCATTATGTTTTCATCGTAATTTCTTCTAAGTCCGGCATTGCTCAGAACCGAATAGGCCTCTTCAATCAACTTTAAGAGCTCGTTACTCTCTTCTGTCGAAAACATATTATAGAGCGCTGGGTTTTCTTGCGAGTAGGTTGCCTTGGCCCGCTGGTATGCCCGATAGATCTCGGGTTGAGCAGCGTCAGCCCTCACTTCGAGAATATCGTAATAGTTGGTTGTATCTTTTCTTCCTATCATTAAACCGCAACTTTCACATTCTTCGCATGGATTACGTTTTTTGTAATCTCCATAAACTGACTCACAATATTACTATAAGGGTGTTCGAGTAAAAGCGGTCGTTTCTTTCTTAAGGACTGCCAAACCGCGTTGTCAAACTCGATATACCCAGCAAAATAAGCCTCGATACCAAAATACTTACGACAAACTGACTTAATTGAATTGCCAAGTTCAATATCATTTCTTGAGCGTACCTGGTTCAATACCAATTCTATATGTAAATCTGATATTTTCGCAACCAATCGTACGCCGGCAATGGGATCTATTTTTGAAATATAGTGAATGAGATCGGATGGCGATTTAATTCCAAGCTGATTTCGATTGTCCATTGCGGCTTCAATTAGCTTGGTAATTCCCAAGTTGGACTCTGCCTCTTTTAGTTTTCGATAATAGGCAGTCTTAATGAACCGGTAGGCATTTTCAATGCTCGTCGGTTCAGGCACGACTGCGACAATTTTTTGATCTGCACTCAAGAAAAAATCAAGCGTACTCTCTGAAGTGCCCGCACCTAAATCTAAAACAATAAAGGGCGTTGAAAGCGTTTGAATGGCGCGCTTTAGTTTTTCTCTTGCATCAATGCCGACATCGGCAATATTGAGCGAATCATTGAAGCCGCTGATAAATCTAAGTCCATCAATTTCAGTTTTAACAGATATGTCATTGAGATCTGCAACAGCCCCAGAGACAAAATCTGAAATACAAAGGTTGGGCACTTTCACGCCAAGAAAGGTATGGAGATTTGCGCTGCCGAGATCGAGATCAATCAGAGTTACCTTCTTACCGATCCGAGCAAGTGAAATTGCGAGACTAGAGCTAATAAAGCTTTTACCAATTCCACCTTTTCCACCGCCAGTTGCAATAACCAGCTTCTCTGTTGGATTTAGAAACTCTTTTGAATGAAAATGATTAACAGCTTTTAGTATCACTAAGCTTTGCCCCACCCATATAGATCAAAAATCTATTTAGATTCCTTGAGCTTCTCTTCGGCAGCTGAAGCTTTTATATAAAGGGCCTGCACTTGATTCCAGGCCAAAGGAGGTGGACAAGAGGTAAGAAACTCTGACTTAAGTCCCAAGAATTTTACGTCTGGGAACTGATTAATCAGTGCATCTCTGATCAGAAGCTTTTTAAATTCTGGAGAAAAGTAGGCTTCATATTGATTGTAAGCTTCGCCAATACAAAGGTGTGGCTGGCATAGCTCTTTTTCAAGTCCTTTAATTGTCTTAGATTGAGACCCAGAGGTCTTTTTCCAGCGACTATTGATTTTTTCAAAACTCACAAAAAAAACCTCATTATTATAAGCGTCGATGAGTCCTAAAAGTTTATTTTGGCCTGTGTTTAGTTCATCAACACCTAATGCGAGAAGGTCGAAACTATCCAAACAAAAAACTTTGAGGTTCAAGGCAAAGGCCAGGCTCCTCGCAACATTTACGGCCACACGAATTCCAGTAAAGCTACCGGGGCCAATACCAACACATAGGCGCTTCAGCTCCTGTGGCAGTTTCGAGCTTGTTTTAAATGCGAGATCAATGGCTACGGTAAGCATCTCAGAATGAGATTTTTCTCGAAGCCAAGATTTCTCAAAGAGAGTTTTTTCATTTTCAAAAAGTATGACACTTCCAAAAGAGGTAGAGGTGTCAAAGGCGAGTGTCAACATTAGGAAGCGAAAAGAACTAAATTGTACATTTTCGCACCCCTAAGAGTTTTTAAGACAAGAGCCTCTTAAGACAAGATTCTCGTAATATCGTTAAACATTGCAAAAACCATTAATCCCAAGAGTAAAAGCATTCCTACCTGTTGGGCCATTTCCATTTTTTTAAGTGAAAGTGGAGAGCCTTTTACAAATTCAATTGTGTAAAACAACAGATGCCCACCATCCAAAACTGGAATTGGTAGTAAGTTTAAAATAAATAAATTCAAAGATAAGATACCCATGGTACTTAAGAACTGCGACAAACCAATTTGCCAAGATCGTTTGGCCATTATTCCAATTGAGAAAAATCCACCAATATTTTTCGGAGAAATTCGCGCTTGAGCAAGACGAACGAAACTTACAACTGTTGCGGCAGTCCACTTAAAAGTGAGAGCTAATCCGCGCTTAATAGCTGTAAATGGATTGGTTGCAGCCAAAATAAAGGTAGTCTGTGTACTTGAAATTAAAGGCTTAATGCCGATTTCATAACGAACTTCTTCTTTACCTTGAAGAGAGGATCGCTCTTTTAAAGTGGGTTGAACAGGTATTTTAACAACTTGTCCTTCGCGACTAACGACAATGTTAAGCGCTTTTGACTTTTCTGCAGAGTACGCCTGAATTGAACTTGCAATTGATTCGAAATTTTTAACTTCCTTACCATCAATTGACAAAATTTTATCACCCCGCTGCATTCCGGCCTTGAATGCTGGTGAATCCTTTTCGAGCTCAGCCAAAAAAACCTCAGGTGATTCAATACCAATTTTTTCAAGAAGAGCTGCGCCTCTGAGATTTTTTAAGTTATTAGCAATAGAAAGATTAATCGTAGTAGGTAGCGCTTCTTTATCAGAATTAGTCCATGCGGCGTCATGTTGAACTTTGATTTCAAGTTTATCTTGAGTACCAACCAGACTATCGAGGCTCATCACAAGACTGCGCCATTTATCAAGTTTTTTGCCTTGAATTTCGACAACGAGGTCGCCAGTTCTTAATCCAGATTGATACGCCAGACTTTTTTCATTTGATACGCCAATGAAACTCACTCTTGAAAAGAAAGTCAGTCCAGAAACATCTCCGACTTTTTCTTCCCAGCTCAAAACATTCTTATTGTTGACTGTCTGTGGAGTGACCTGAATACTTGCCTTTTCATTGGAGCCCTCGCGAAGCACTTCAAAAGCAAGCTTTTGATCACCATTGCTCTCAATTATTTGCTCCAGTTCTTCCCAGGTTTTAATCGGTGCTTGAGCAATACTCAAAATTGTATCGCCAGATTTGAAGCCGGCCTGTGCGGCAGTGCTTCCGATCGCAAGATCACCCACAACAGGGCTGACCGCTTGTTCACCATAAACTGCCATAATTGTATATACTAAGATTGCGAAAAAGAAATTCATTAGAGGACCAGCCAGTACCACGGCGGTTTTCTGTTGCAAATTTTTATGGATAAAAGAGAATTTTTTATCTTCCTCCGAAATCACTGCCGAAGGATCATCGCCAAACATCTTTACATATCCGCCGAGAGGAATAAGCGAGAGACAATAAGTGGTTTCGCCCCACTTGTATTTAAGTAGCTTTGGTCCAAAGCCCAAGCTGAAGGTTTCAACGCGCACTTTATTATATTTGGCGACGAGAAAATGTCCCAGCTCGTGCACAAAAATTAAAATGCCGAGAAGAACAACTGTTGGGATTGAAGCTTCGAGAACACCTTGGGCTTTATCGATAAATGTATGGAGTATATTCATAGATTTCATTTTAGAACTGTTGTGCCCCGAGCACCAGAACTTTTTGAAACTGTTTTATCATTATAGCTTCATAAAATGAGTAACCTGATCTTGGCGGAGCCTGATGAAAGCGGACTGGACTTCTGTCAAACTTCTAACCAGTAGTGACGCGCCAAAATGGCTCATTTGGCCAAAAAATCTGAGTTAAAAGCCTTTACCGGGCAGGACTTAATCCAGATATTTCATCAGTTTCGTCGTGAAATCGCTGATTCGCAGACTGGCTGGGGTGAAGCGTTGGTGCAGATTTATTGTTGCAGCTTTCGCATTGGTGATATTTTGCTTTGGGTATTTAGAGCATGCAACTCGAAGCAGGTGATAATATCTATAAGAAGTTTGTTAAAAGCCACCCTTTGACTCAGGCAGCAGAAGCATTTGAAAAGTATTTTAATTTC
>JAYVXS010000118.1:0-5976 GCA_043784965.1 Bdellovibrionales bacterium | reverse complement strand
TCACCAAAGCATCGACTTGAAATGGCGTGGACGGGAAAGCTCCGTGGAAATTAGCAATCAAAGTGGCAGGTGCGTCAGCTGTTCCTTGGGGGTAGCCGTGCGTTGCCAGTGAAGTCGAATTTCTTTCGTCCGCATCCGAAATGACAACAAAAGTTGTTGGCACTCCGGCCCGTAAAAAGCCTCCGGTATTACTCGTCACAAACAAATTGGCTGCAAAAATCCCACGCGGATCATCGGAAAGACAAACTGAGGCATTATAACGGCTTGAAATACACGCCGAGGCCGCCTGAACAATTTGCGGGACTAGCACTTGAGTTGCCGATGATTGTGGCGTTAAAAAACTACTACCGTCACTCATTTGTACAAGTTTGGCATCTTGAATAGCTCCGCCAAAATTGACGGCATCTGGATAGTTTTCTTTGGTGTCTGAAACTATGCTTGAAACATCTGTCGTAATGAGGCCTATGCGATAATCGATCCCTGAAAGGCCATTTACAAAACCAGAAAGATTGGTCGCTAAATTAGCCTGAATATCTGTTGTTGAACCACTGGTATCTAAAATAAAGAGAACATTTGCCTGAGGCTTTGCTCCAGTAGTGGTATCTTGATGATGCTGAGTGCAGACACCACCTGTACAAGATACCGGTAATACGACCGTGGGCCCCGTATTTTGCGGAGCCAATTGCTGCTTTTCAAATTGCACAGGTGAGCAAGAGACAAAGTCTGCAAGAAGCGAAACGGCGCATGTTAGGACCAATAGAGAGTATGCTTGTTTATTCATATATCCACCCACTTATAAGAAGTACAAAGCAGGTGCCATTAAGTGCTCGAACTAGATGTAATGTGGTGGGTGCTGGGCGACAATGATGCCGTTAATGGGCAAAGACTTAACTTTCGGTGCCGTTTTCGGTCGCCTTTTTGTTTTGTAAAGCAAGCCGCTCAAGACGACGGCTGTGCATATCTTTGAGATCCTTAATTTCCTTTTGATAATTCATATCTTGTTTGGTAACCGTATCTTCATTTCTCGCCCTGATATCTCGAAGGGCACGCTCGTGCTGATCTTGAACTTTTTGCAGCTCTTCTTTGTGTGATTCATTGACTGAAACAAGTTCTTGATGATGCTTTTTGCCCTGTTCAACTTCTCTTGCACTATAGGTATCTTGCAATTTTCGAATAGTCTCTATCGGACTGCCGTCGCGACCTACATTTGTACCCGAACCACTCGCACTTCCCGAAGCCTTTACACTCGACATGCTCTACTCCTCGTTACCTCACGACTAGTTAGACAAGAGGTCTATTAACTTTTTGAGCCCTTCGACTCATCAGAAAAATAGAATTTAGAATTGTTTCTACCAGCCTCCTTAGCCTGATACATTGCCGAATCTGCACAGCTTACGATATCGTTTAGACTCTTGCAAAACTCAGGATAGCAAGCCGCCCCAATACTGGCGGTAATTTTCAGATTGGCATCGCCAACTTTTAGCGGAATAGATTCAATCTTCTTACGAATTCGCTCCGCTGTAACCATCGCTGACAACGAGTCGGTTTCAGGCAAAATCACGACAAACTCTTCACCACCATATCGAGCCCCCGTATCGGTTTCCCGCAACGTATTAACAATGGCTTCAGCGACCTGTTTTAAGACTGCGTCCCCGGTTGCATGTCCAAAATTATCATTAAACTTTTTGAAAAAGTCGACATCAATCATAAGCACCGAAAGTGGCTTGGTAGTCTGCTTAGTTCGCTTAAATTCAAGAGCCAGGCGCTCCTGAAAATACCTCAGATTATAAATATTAGTTAGGGTATCAATCATTGATTCTTGATAGATTCGATTGTTATCAATCGCGAGTAGGAGTTGATTCGCAATTCCAAACAAGAGACTTACGTCATCATCGTCGCCCCCCCAGGTCAGTTTACTATCAAGTAAGAATAGAAAACCGGCGTCATTCTTATGCACTAAAGGTACGAAGAGATAGTTTGAAAAATCAACCGTGAACACATCCTTAAGAAAGAAATCAATATCTGCGTTCATACCTTTCTGAAATAGTCGTGGCTCGCCGACGGCCAATGCCTTCATGAAAAAACTTTCAACCCATGCGCTCTTCGTTGGTCGACGAGCTACATCCTGGGACAATGAGTTTTCACGAATAATTGCCGCCTGCAAGAGAAGACTCTCACAATCCACTCGACCAATAACCGAATGAGAAAATGCAAATGCATCCTCAAGCTTGGTCAGAATTAGATTCAAAATGTCATGGAGATCTTTGAAAAGATTCATGCCTTGAGCGAGTTCAAACATTACTGAAGTCTCATAAAGTTTTCGATCCAACTTTTTAATGAATTCTTCTTTTTCTTTCAACTGCTCAAAGTATTTTTTCTGAAGACGCTCCTCAAGAGTGACATCATGAATAAAAATAATCCAGGCCTGAGTCCCCTCCGAAGTCGACGGCACCACGTGTCCGTTCAAAATTTGTCCGGGCAGTGATTGAATAGTCACTTGAACTCGAGCCGCAGCGCTTGCCTTTGGCCGCATTACTACTTCTCGATATGGGGTCGCATCGCCAATAAGCTTAACTCCAGCATCAAAAATATCGGGTTCAAAAACTAAAATGGATTTGAGATCTTTTTTGCCCACACGGCTCGAATGAAGTCCACACATTTGCTGAACGGCTGGATTGACGTAAATCATCTTAAGGCTCGCGTCGATAACAACCACTCCGTTGATTAAACTATCAAAGAGTTTCAGATCGAATGTGCTTTCCGGAGAATTCATTTCAGACTGACCTGTATCTGCTGGATTTACTATTGCTCGTTGAGACATTCCTTTATTTTGCATGAGCGCACTGCGAAGACGCCACACTAATTTAAATAAAAATCATATAACCGGACCTCGACCATTTCTTTGGCACCAGCCCTAAAGCTGGCTATATAGCTCAAAGTTCAGCGCTAGATCAATGATTGATACAGGCCGAGCTTTAGCGATAGACACGAAGAGATTTCTTACTCTATATTTGGCACCGCTATTAAACGTGCATATACTCCGGATTTAAAGAGAATGGTTTCTTGGTCGAGCTTCAAAAAACTGGACTTGAGGGCCCGCAAAACTTTCGAATTTCCCAGCCAAGAGCTCATTTTCAGCCGTAAAAATTCTTCGAAGCCCTCACCCAAGTATCGCTCAAAAAACTGCATGACACGCTCCTCATTTTTCGGAAAAATTTCAAGGCGATAAGGTTTACTCAGTTTTGCAATGACGGCGGTTCTTTCAATCGCAGAATTTAGCCCTCCCAGCTCATCAACCAACCCCACCTCTTTCGCTTTTAATCCTGACCAAATCCGCCCTTCAGCGATTTCTGCTACCTCTTTTACGTCCTTAAAATTTCGACCAGTTTTTACCACGTCCAAAAATCTCGCATATACTCGCTCGACACTACTTTGTATAAATTTTGACTCAACCTCGGTCATCGGTCGATTTGAATTTCCTATATCGGAGTGCTGGTGAGTCACGACGCCATCAAAACTCACCCCCAGTTTATTTTTAAAAAATTTCTCGGTATTTGCCATGATTCCAAATACTCCGATCGAGCCAGTAATAGTCATCGGCTCAGCAAAAATATAGCGTGAAGCGGCCGCCAAATAATAGCCACCACTTGCCGCAACATCACCCATTGAAACCACAACCGGAATTTTCTTATCAATTTTTTGAATCTCACGCCAAATAACGTCTGCCGCCAGTGCGTCTCCGCCAGGACTATTAATGCGCAGGACAATCGCTTTAACGTCTTTGTCAGATTGGGCCTCTTGAAGATCTGCTACTAGAGTCTCAGAGCCTATCGAGTCTCGACCACCTTCGCCGCTCGACATTTCTCCCTCAGCAAAAATGAGTGCAATTTTATTGCTCGTTCGTTTTTTTAGCGAACGAATTTCTGATTGATCTCTTAATAGTCTCCCGGGGCCCACGATATTGAGATCGTGATCCTTGCCAACCGTTTTGGCCTTCATAAAATCAATGACCTCATCTTCAAAGGCCAGCTGATGAACAAGGCCCATCTCTTTTGCTGATTTTGCTGAACTGATTTGCAAAGCGTTTACAGCACCATCAATAGTTTCAGGAGATTTTTGCGTTACTGATGAAATTTGCTTTCGATTTTCAGACCAAATATCATTAAGAAGCATTTGATTTTGAGCCTTATTTTCAACGCTCATTTTTTCTAAAATCAAAGGTTCAATTGCCGCCTTGAAACGACCAACGCGAAATATTTTAGGTTGAACCTCGAGCTTATCGAGCAAGCCTTTTAAAAACATCGAAGTCATTTCAAGACCGTTCATTTCAATTTCACCATTAGGTTGAATGAAAATCTTATCCGCTGCGGTCGCCAAATAATATGACTTTTGTGAGTAGGTATCCGCATAGGCGTAAATAAATTTTTTACTCTTGGCAAAATCATCAAGTGCCCGGTGTAGCGACTGCAAATTGGCCCAGCCGGCCTGAAAGCGCCTGATATCAAGATAAATTCCTTTAATCCGCTGGTCTTGTTTTGCAACGGCAATTGCTGAAATCGCCTCATAAAGGCCGAGGCCTCGTTCGTGTGAACTCAAAATACTTTCAATATCTATGGCACGTAGTCGATCATGTAAGATACCCTTCATTTTCAGATGAAGAATCGAGTTGGCAAGAATGGGTTCATTGACGCCTTGAATATTGTGACTCAACAAATTGATGGCAACTGCTATAAAAACAATAAATGCAATCCATCCCAATAACGTCCCAATAGCACGAGCTAAAATTGATTTTATAAAATTTTTCATAAATCCTTCTTCATATGATTTCGAAATAAAGCGGTCACTAGCTCAATCTTCTGCTCTCACGATTTGCTCGCCAAAATTCAAACACGGCCGGCAGCACAGAGATGATTATAATACCAACAATAACGTAATGAAAGTTTGTTCGGATGGCAGGAATGTTTCCGAAAAAATAACCCAAGCACAAAAACGATATGATCCAAGCATAGGCGCCAACTACACTATAACTAATAAATTTTGAAAATGTCATTTCACCGACGCCGGCAACAAACGGAGCATAAGTGCGAACCACCGGGACAAATCGAGCAAGACAAATTGTTTTGCCACCATGACGCTCATAAAAAGCATGGGTTTTTTCAAGATATTTTCTGTTAACTATTGATGATTTCGAGTCCAAAACACGTTTACCAAAAAATTTACCGATATTATAATTAAGTAAATCTCCACCAAGCGCCGCAAAGGGTAGAATTAACATTAATAAAGATATTTTTAAATTCGAACTACTCGCTGCCGACAATGCCCCCAAAGCAAAAAGCAATGAATCACCTGGCAAAAATGGCAAAATAATCAATCCTGTTTCAGAAAATATAATAAGAAACAGCAGAACATACACTAGTGGGCCCATTGATACAGACCATGAATTAATGACGTCTGGCATATTATGAAAGAAATAAATGAGGCTTGAAATCAATTTCGAACTCCTGGTCCCTGAAATATTGGTCTTATTAATGAAATTACGAAACCGTTGACGATCCCCTACCCTCATTAATACTTGAAAATGGTTTGGTCGAGTATAAGACGAAATGACCAAAAGTGAACAAGCATTTTATTGCTGCGCCCCCACCCAGAATAGAAGCCGAATCACCAAAGAAGGTCAGTGCTGCCCTTAAGCTGGTATACTCAACCCGGATGTTTCATCAGATTTCTGTTGCAATCGCCGCTTCGCTAGTCTGGGCGCTTCGCTCCTGGCGTTTTCGAGACCTTTTCATTGCGACAACCTGCTTTGATGTTGCCTCACTCAAAGGTCTCTCAAGCGCCAGGCCAGTCTGCGAATCAGCGATTTCACGACGAAGCTGCTGAAATATCCGGGCTAGCGGCAATTAGCGATCTCTACGAACTCATTTTTGAGAGAAATTTTTTGTAGATACCATTTTGAAAAAATTCTCCACATATCAA
>JAYVXS010000117.1:0-6001 GCA_043784965.1 Bdellovibrionales bacterium | reverse complement strand
CTGCCTTGAGGTTGCCTCACTCAAAGGTCTCTCAAGCGCCAGTCCAGTCTGCGAATCAGCGATTTCACGACGAAACTGATGAAATATCCGGGCTAGGAAAGGATTAAAGTCGAGATTTCTATTTATGAGGTATTTTAGAGTGATATTTTGCATATGAGTGCATGAGCAAATATTTTTTGAATGTCATTTTTATCAACGAGAAGATTTTGCTTTATTGAAAAAGCAATTTCGGAAACTGATATTTGCTCGAGGTTTTCATAAGGGGCTTGGATACAGATTAAATTTTGCGTACATAAGGCTTTGTC
This sequence comes from Bdellovibrionales bacterium, assembly GCA_043784965.1. Taxonomy (GTDB): domain Bacteria; phylum Bdellovibrionota; class Bdellovibrionia; order Bdellovibrionales; family JAMPXM01; genus JAYTQQ01. Next base: position 5,696 of record JAYVXS010000117.1, on the reverse strand, counting down.
TGGCCGGCCTTGTCTGCAAACCTCATAAACTGGTATGTCAGCTTTTGCATAGTCGTGAAGACTGCGACTTGAGTCGAGGATCAATACATTGATCGAAGCTGCCCGAATTGAGCCAGGTGGTGGCCCCGCTGACTCTAGGTTTTTTCGCCCATCAGATTTGTAGACACTGCAGGAAATCGTTGAAAATGCAGAGCCAAAAAGCAAAAGCGCTAGAATAAAATTTTTATTCCAGCTGCCTTTTTGAATGTTCTTTTGCCAAGGGCTCATTCGATAAGCCTCTTACCTTTTTATTTCAGAGGCAAGGACTTCAATTTAAAACGGAAGATCTTCTTTGCTATCGAACGCTGGTTCAGGACCAAAATCTTGAAAGTTGTCAGCGGGATGATGGTTACTAGTACCTTGCGAAGATGATTGCTCACGATCAGATGGAGCACCTAAAAACTGAACTGTTTGGGCAACAATTTCAGTTGAATAGCGTTTTTGGCCCTGTGGGTCTTCCCAAGAATTGGTTTGCAGTCTTCCTTCAACATAAACCTGGCGACCTTTTGAGAGATGTTTGCCACAAATTTCAGCGAGCTTTCCCCAGGCTGTAATGCGGTGCCATTCAGTCTTTTCTTGTTTTTTGCCTTCTTTGTCAGACCATTGTTCGCTGGTTGCGACACTTAGGCGGGTGACGGTTTGACCACTGCCAATTTGTTTCATTTCTGGGTCATTTCCCAAGCGGCCAACGATAATAACCTTATTGATTCCTGCCATATATTCCCCCTCGAATTTCAGATTTCTTGCCCCTTTGTTTCAAGAAAGTGAGGGAGGGTCAAGAAGAGCTTTTTGGAATCTAATTTGATTTTTATCGATGATCTAAAGAAGTAGTGCTTGGTTGAATAACAATATTCTGGCGGCGAATAGCCATAGAAGAGGTCGATAGATCGCTTTTTTTACCAGTTGTGACCAGGGTTCATTTAATCCGCTTAGGCTTCAAGTATTTAAGCCCCGATATCGTGCGGATACTTTCACTTGGCTCACAACCAGTTAAAAAAGAGATCTATCGACTCACTAAATATAGTCTAAAAAGACGCGATGAGCCATATATTTAATGTATATTTTACTGCGAGTTTGTTTATGAAAAATATAGTTTCGGGGAGCCGGGCGATTACTTAGATACTTCATTCGGCCACCTGAAGCCCGGCTTTTCATTAGCCCGGCTTTTGATTAGTCCGGCTTTTGATTAGTCCGGATATTTCATCAGATTTCTGTTGCAATCACCGCTTCTCTAGTCTGGGCGCTTCGCTCCTGGAGTTTTCGAGACCTTTTCATTGCGACAACCTGCTTTGAGGTTGCCTCACTCAAAGGTCTCTCAAGCCCCAGGCCAGTCTGCGCATCAACGATTTCACGACGAAACTGATGAAATATCCGGGTTAGGGGCCTTGCCGATCGCTGTCTGTGCAAAACAAGAGAATATTCATGCCTTCTCATCGGCCACCGATTGGATCAAATTGAGTATAAAATAGTCTAGAGCTTCAGGCCAGGCTATTGATTTAGCGGGCCGGAGTATTACACTAGCACTGAGAATTCGTCATCAAAGTCGAGTTCTTCAGCGCTGTATTCCTCTTCGTTCATAATGGGCTTGCTAGCGGGATTAGGGCCAGGCGTCGCCATTTGAATGCTATCTGGGGCCACGGCACGCATGGTGTGCGATTTTGATTTGACCCCAGCAAGAATGATGACCAACGCTCCCAAGATGCAAAAAAATCTTATTTCTTGCGGACTTGTTCTTGTTCTAAAATGCATCCATGACCTCACCTAAAAATGGGTTTTACCATATACAAGAGTTGTTATTCAAAGAAGTATGGCCCTTGGTTAATTGTAACACTGCAAATTTAAAAAAAAAGGCCAAAAGATTTATTTTGCCAGATGGTTTACCAGGTAATTTGCCAGATAGTTTGCCAGATAGTTTGCCAGATAAATTACCAGATAAATTACCAGGTAAATTACCAGATAAATTACCAGGTAAATTACCAGGTAAATTGCCAGGTAAATTGCCAAATAAATTACCTTAGACGTCAGTTCCGCTCAGCCTCATTCTGACTTGGTATTATGTGTTAGGACTTAGTCTTTAATAGCGTGGGTTAGCAGTTTATTTCATAGACAATTTGCCAAGAAATTGAGCGGTAAACTTGGTTTTTTCGTCTGTCTATTCTACGAAATATTGTAGTTGAAACTGACAGATATCCGTTCTTTAGACGATCGATTTGCCGGCACTTCGTGACGCAGCCAACTCTCAAATAGAATTAGATCCCTTGAGCTCGGCAAAAGCGAGATGAAGCGCTTATTCTGGAGTGCACAATTCAATTTCTTTGGCGGAGAAAGCATCATTATCGAGAGTCTAGGATCTTCAAAATTAAGCGGGCTAACTCGACCCGCAGGGACGTCAACATAATAGGTCCCACTTAGAACCGAGTTTGGATGTAGGTGAAAGCTATGGTGAGCCCCGGTGGGCATGATATTTACCCAGCAGGTATCCATGCGAAGACTTTTTTGAGGAATGTCCCACTCTAAGACATTCACAAACTTTTTAATTTTTCGTGATATCAGCTTCTCAAGCAATGCGAAGTTTGGTGAACTCAAATGAAGTTTATCCATCGAGCTATAAGAAGTAAAACCTGCGAAATAGTTTTTTTCAGACCATTTCACGCCAGCAATGTCGAGCTTTTGAATTTGAAAAATTTCTTTTTTAAGCTGCTGATTCAACGCCAGGGGGGCGAGCTTTTTAGAGTGGTCAACAAAAGTCTGAAAGAAAGTTTTAGTCGGCATAGGTTCTTCTATCCAAAAGTAAAAAAAAAGGCACTCTAAAAGAGTGCCTGTAGTTATCAAAGTATATTTTATTTTGATTTAACTTCCGGATGCATCTCGGCTGAGTTCTTTAGCGTCGGCGTCGTCTGGCTTAAACCAACAAGTCGAGCGTAGACCCGTCTTATAGGCTGGAGCTGTGCAAGTTCCGGTATGGTAATCACTGCCAGATTGAAATGTTGAAAGATCAGCAGAGCAGCTAGCGCCTTGAACATAGGTATCTAGTCGGCATTGAGCCGCAGGATGCCCGTCATCAGTTTCAGTAACGACGCTCTTGTCAGGAGTGTCAACGCTTGGAACTTGTGAGTTTCGGCCAAGTTCAGCTAAAATTCGACCAAGTAAAGTGCCCGCAGTCGAAATTCTCATGCAAAGAGATTCATCCCGTTTGTCTTGAAATTGAGCTGAACAAGACTTTTGAATGCCGGGTTCAATACTCATTTTTGAAACGATTGCAGTGCTATCTTCATCGGCAAACATATTTCGAGCGCATTTCAAAACCGCGAAATAGTCAGCCGCCCCCTCGTTTGACGCCCAGAACGTGCTGTCGCCTCCTATTTTTGGAGCCCCACCCATTAAGTGACCGGTTTCATGACAAACAACTAGCGCCATGCCATCAGCAGTCATTGAAGGGTAGCGCGCGAGTCCACCATACATATTTATGATCCAAGTTGCGCCCTCGAGGTCGGCACTTGCATTGACCACCCCAGTCTCCCAGAGTCGGTTGAGCTGGAGGACTCCACCTTTAGACGCTATAATGGGCGCATAAATTTTTTCAAATTTGTTAAAGAGGTTGGTCCACTGGTCCTCAGTCAGTCCACCATCCGCGAAAAGTGTCGCCGGTAGATACAGGTCATTTGCTGGTGCAAAACCTTCACATAAGGCTTTTGTTTTTTGAGTAGCGCCGATCATCCCCAGACACGCGACTAAAAATGTTGAAAGTAGAATCCTTTTCACTAAACCCCCTCAGTGGTGCTCCGTCATCCTTGACGATTGGCTTGAATTATTCTTGCCTTTCAAAAATCCTAATCAAAGCCTGACATTTGTTTAAGGGAAAGTTCCAAAACGGCACTAAACTAGACCTTTTGACGAGCTAGATGGGAAGTGCTCTTATGACTAGTATGTGACATGCTAATAGCATGCTGTATCAACTGAGGTTTTTGCATCTTGATGCCAGTTAATAAGTAGAAAATGCTGATGGGAGTTTTTTTGAATTTCAATCTTTTTGGCCCTATGGCCCGCTTAGCGAGCGGCGTTGCGAGACCGGCACAATGAGTGCCGGAGCCAGAGAGTGACTAGCTGAGAGACTAGCTGAGAGACTAGCTGAGATTGGTCGAGATTGGATTAGATCAGTTAGCCTGAGTAATTATTGTGGAGCAAATGGGTAGTCAATGTTTAAAATATTTTGTTATTTAGTTTTTTTTTCGAGTTGCGTTCACCTTAAACAAAAGTCGGGGGAACAGATTAATTCGGCCTGGGCGATGGCCCAGCCATATGTGATTTACCTTTCAATTGACGGATATCGTTACGACTATACAGATTTGTTTCATCCACCAACGCTTTCGAAGCTACGTGATGAAGGCTCTGCAAGTGAATCATTAATTCCTATTTATCCAAGCAAGACTTTTGCTTCTCACTTTTCGATGGTCACCGGTCTAACGGCTGATCATTCTGGGATCGTGGCCAATGATTTTTATGATCCGCATCGCCGTGAAAGTTTTTCTGCAAGTAAAGATAAAAATAAATTAGATGGTAGTTGGTATTTGGGTCATAGCCTTTGGGAGGCGGCCCGGGCCAAAAATTTATTAAGTGCCAGTTACTTTTGGGTCGGCAGTGATATTGAGATTCATCATTCTCAGCCCACTTACTGGTTTCATTATGATGAGTCAGTAGCAAACTCAAACCGAGTTGATCAGGTTCTGAAATGGTTCGCGATGCCTGCTGATAAACGTCCGCACTTAATTAATTTGTACTTTTCAAATGTTGATCGTGCGGGGCACTACTTTGGCGCCATCTCTGAGCAGGTAAAAAAAGAAGTTCTCGCTGTTGATGCGGCACTTGAGCAATTGATGAGGGGGGTTTTAGCTTTACGCCTTTCGGGTTTGCCAGTGAATATCGTGATTGTTTCAGATCACGGCATGGATGATGTGAATAAGCAGATTGAGTATGTTGACGACGAAGCGGATCTATCAGGATTTATTGTAGTAGGTCATGGGCCAGAAATGAAGTTGTATCTCAAAGAAAATCAAGATCCGTCGTTGATTCTAAAAACGCAAAAGCTGTTACAATCAAAGGCAAGATATTATAAGGTATATCAGCGAAGTGAAGTTCCTGAAAACTTGCACTATCGTGATTCGGCGCGAATTGGAGATTTAGTTCTAGTTGTCGATGAGCCTTTTTTAGTTGAAACTCACGAGCTTTTTCGCCTGCTTCCAACAATTGGAAATCATGGTTGGGATGCAAGAAAGTATGAAAAAATGCGGGGTATTTTTTATGCTGAGGGCCCGGCATTTAAATCACATCTGAAAATCTCAGCCTTTGAGAACTATAATGTCTATTCGGTCATTACTCATTTGCTGTCGCTAGATGATATCGCGCCGGTGGATAGTACACTTGGAGAGCGCGCAGAGATTTTTAGATGAAGCAGGGGGTTTTTTCTTTTATCAGTTGGTTTTATGTGTAAAACCCTGAGTTCAGGGTCGGTGAGATTCAGGGTCAGTGAGACAGTTAAACTGATTTCAGATGCGGGAGCCTTGTAGCTACACAGCGATTATGGCCGGTTAATTACAATGCGATTTTGACCGCCGCGCTTAGTTATCGGGCGATAAATTTTTTACTTTAATTTAAAAATT
>JAYVXS010000116.1:0-44312 GCA_043784965.1 Bdellovibrionales bacterium | reverse complement strand
CTAATGATATTGGCGTGCAATTAACCGAGGGCTTCATGATGGATCCCGAAGCTAGTGTCTCGGCCATTGTATTTCATCATCCCGATGCAAAGTATTTTGGTGTATAAGCTTGGCTTATAAATTGGTTTTTAATTTGGAGTTTAGTATTCATTATGGAAGTTAATTTGGAGTCCTAAATGGCCGCCTACGAACCAGATAAAAAAATCACCGAAATATTAAAACTCAATAGTTTTACCGTTTCGGCCGAAGTGATCCCGCCAAGAAATGGCTCAAGTCCTCGCGAAATTTTCACCCAAATCAGTAAACTCACAGAGTGTGGCGCGCAGTTTTTGGCAGTTACCAAGGGTGCCGGAGGTAGCTTGAGAGGCGGCAGCCTGCCCATAGCTCAAATCATCAAAGAAAAATTCAATAGGCCCTGCATTGCTCATTTTACTTGCCGAGATTTAACGCCTGATGAAGTTGAAAATCAATTGATGGACCATCACTACCTCGGTATTCGAAATATTTTAGGCTTAAGAGGCGACCCGCCTATTGGCGAAAAGGAGTTCACTCCACGAATGGGTTCATATCCCTACGCTTACCAACTCATCGAACAAATGGCTCGACTGAATCAGGGTGAATATCTTGAGCGCGCCGGCTATAAAGTTGAAAAGCGTGAGGCCACCGACTTTTGCATAGGTGCGGCAGTTTACCCCGATGCTCCTGATCGCTCTGAAAGAATTGAGTTCTTTAAACAAAAAGTTTTCGCTGGAGCTGAGTTTGCAATCACCCAGATGCTATTTGATGCTGATTCTTATTCTGAATTTTTAGATCGCTCGGCCCGTGCCGGACTTGATACCCCCATCCTGCCGGGTGCCCGAATTTTACAATCGAAAGCTCAAGCACAGCGTATGGCTCAAAGATTCGGTTTTTCGCTGCCAAAAAAAGTGCTAAATTCATTGCCTGAAGACCCAAAGGGAGCCGATCAGCAAATCATCGATTGTTTTTTGCAGCTCATCACTGATCTCAAGAAAGCCGGCGCACCAGGCATTCACTTATTTGTCCTCACCGACTTAGAACTTTCGTGCAAGGCTTTAGAGCAACTAAAAATCTGAGCCCGTAGCTTGAAACGCAAGTTCGAAGTGAAAATCGTGCTTAAAAACCACTGTCTGCTAAAATTATTTTTGCGCCAAACCAACGGATCAACGTTGAATTCTGGGCGGCCTTCCTCTATAGTTTTGTCATTCGGATAAAGGACAAATCTTGAAAAGAATTGTTAGCAAATTTAACCTTAAAAAGCGCGTCTCACTCCTTCACTTTACCGCAGATGTCGGCGTAATTTTAGTATCGGCCTTTGCCAGTCTTTACTTGCGCTTGCGAAGTGATGAATACTTCGATCATCTGCAAACTCTCCTTATGTATCTGCCGTTCATTTTACTAGTGAGATTAGCGGGGCTCTATTTCCTCAATTGTTATTCAGTCATTTGGCGCTATATTTCAGCAAATGATGCCTTTCAAATTATTAAGGCCTGTATTGTATCCTCAGTTTTTATCGTGCTCTTCACCTTTTTTATTCCAGATTATATTTCGCGCCTCCCTCGTACTTTTTATATCATCGATGGAATTTTAGTAACGCTTGGGCTGACCGGCATTCGCCTCTTGAGGAGATTGCAGCTCGAGCAGAGAACAAAGACCCCTAGCTCTCAAGGCAAGCGCACGCTTATTTTTGGAGCTGGACAAAATGGCAGGCTCATCGCTCATCGCTTTCGCATGGATCCAGCGCTTAATACTCATGTAGTTGGCTTCATCGATGATGACCGCGAGAAGCGCCGTATGAATGTCCAGGGTATTCCGGTTTTGGGCACACGAGAAGACATGGATCGCCTGATTCAGTCCCAGCAAATTACCCAAGTCATTGTGGCTCTTGGCAATCTGCCCGGCGGACTCTTGCTCGATATAGTACAAATCACTCGTCAATTTAATATTAGGCCGCGCCTCGTTTCCAGTTTGTCGCAAAATAAAAATATGGAGTTCTACCGCGACGTTGATCTTTCTGATTTACTCGGGCGATCCCGTTGCCAGATGGATCTGACCAGCGTCAAAGCCATGATAAAGGGCCGAAAAATTCTCGTGACTGGTGCGGGCGGCTCGATCGGAAGTGAACTGGCTCGCCAAATTATGACCCACGAGCCCGCAAGGCTTCTGCTTCTCGATCACGCTGAATTTGGCCTTTACGAAATTGACAATGAGCTTAGACTCACCAACAACGAATCTGAAAAAGTGGTGCCACTATTGATCGACATAAAAGATCAAAAAACTTTAAGGCTCGCGCTTAAAGAATATGCGCCTGAAGTGGTCTTTCATGCGGCTGCCTACAAGCATGTTCATCTGGTTGAAGCCAATCCCTATTCTTCAATTATCAATAATGTATTGGCGACCAAAATTCTGCTCGATATTTGCAAAGAAATAAATGTTGATAACTTTGTGCTGATCTCAAGTGACAAGGCCGTAAATCCAGCCGGCATTATGGGCGCCACCAAGCGGGTTTGCGAGCTACTTGTTGCGATGAGTGCTTTTGAAACCAAGAAAATGTATTGCTCAGTTCGCTTTGGCAATGTCTTGGGTAGCAGTGGCAGCCTCATCCCTCTTCTTAAAACTCAAATTATGGAGGGTGGCCCGATCACAATTACCCATCCTGAAATCACCAGATTCTTTATGCTGATACCAGAGGCCGTATCTCTGGTTCTTAAGGCCGCAACTATTTCTACTCCGGGTGATATCAGCATCCTCAAGATGGGCGAGCCAGTTAAAATTCTTGAGATCGCGCGCAGCCTCATTGCCCTTATGGGTAAAACCGATGAAGAAATTCCGATCATTTATACTGGTCTCAGGCCAGGTGAAAAAATGTATGAAGAGCTCTATATCCGCGGCGATGAACTCAAAACTGAGCACTCCGAAATTCTCACCCTGCCCCACGGGGACTCAAATCTAGTCAATAATTTTGACTCCATCAAAAAACTCAAAGATCGCATTAGCAATATGTGCGACGAAGCCTTTTCTGGAAGCAAACAAGCCATCTTTGATCTAAATGAAATTGTAAAATCACATTCAATTCCAACCAGCATTAAAAAAGACTTAACCACTACAACCCGAACCGAACACTAAAGGCGAATTCTAAAACTTAAACTATTAAATTAACCTTAAAGACTAACCTTAAAGACTAACCTTAAAGACTAACCAGGGGCGCAAATGACATTATTACTCAAACAATTCTTTGGCTTTCTCAAGCTGCTGAATTCAGAAACCGGCAGCAATCAAATTGCCAGCGGCATCGCCCTGGGATTCATTCTTGGTTTTTCGCCGATTCTTTCTCTACAAGGACTGCTCGTTATTCTCATTATGCTTTTTTTCAGAGTCCAAATTGGCGCCGCATTTATTGCAGCGTTCTTCTTTTCCTTTATTGCTTACCTCCTCGATCCGGTCTGCAATGCCATCGGACAAAGCGTCTTGGAGCTTGAGAGCCTCAAGCCTCTATACACTGAGCTATACAATATGCCGATTATTCCGCTCACGAAATTCTACAATAGCTTGGTTATGGGCTCAGGAATTCTCGGCTTTCTACTCTCACCGGTGATATTTTTCATAGCTAAAGTGGCCATCCATAAATATAGACAAGCTGTACTCGCCCGCTTCAAGGACACTAAATTTTGGAAACTCGTCAAAGCAACTTCCCTCTACCAATGGTATGTGAAATATGACTCAATCGCCGGTTAATTCAAATTCTCAGCAGCTTAATTCGAATTCTAAAGGTGACGCCGCTAACCCCCAGAAGCTGACCAAGCCCATTAAGTTGACTAAGCCCAAGGGTCCAATTCGCTTCGAAGCGGTGATTCCAATCACAATTATAATTTTAGTAATAGCTGGCTATTTTAAATTGTTTTTTGATTACAATCTCAAAAAAGGGCTCGAGTTTGCGGGGACTCATGCCAATGGTGCAGAAGTCGACATCGCATCAGTTCGTACCAGCTTCTTTGATGCCTCAATGCAAATCGAGGGCATTCAAGTGACTGATATTGAAAACCCATCGATGAACAAAATAAAAATCGGCGCCATTAAATGGCAAATGCTCTGGGATGCCCTTCTACGAGGTAAAATCGTCATTCATGAGGCATCAATTCTCGGAGTTGAAATTGCCTCAAAGCGAACTTCACCTGGTACAGTATTGCCAAAAGATCCACCAAGTGAAAGTAAGCTAGAGAAGGTCTCGAGTCAGGCCCTTGAAAATGCCTCGAAAGAATTTTCTGGAAATGTCTTTGGTGACATCGCTGGTTTATTGGGTGGAGCGGACCCTAAGGACCAACTTAAAAATCTCGAGGCCAATCTTAAGTCTGAAGCTCGCATCAAAGAGCTGCAAGCCGAACTGACTGGCAAACAAAAAGAGTGGAAAGACCGCATTGCGAAGCTTCCACAAGATAGAGAAATACAAGAATTGCAAACTAGAATCAAAAACGTCAAACCTGGCAATCTCAACAATCCAGCTGAGCTGCAGGCCTCTATTCAGCAAATCACGGCCATTGTTCAAGATGCCAATACAAAATACAAAATAATTAAAGAGACCACCGACTCTTTTAGTTCCGATTTTAACAAGTACAGTCAAATGCCTAAAGAAATTGAAGCTCTTGTTCAAAGTGATATCAAGGACCTTGAAGGCAAACTCAAAATTCCAAAGCTAGATACAGATTCGATTGCAAAAGTACTCTTTGGTCCAGCAATGCTTTCAAAGCTGAAGTCTGCGCAGTTTTATATGAATAAAGCCAGGCAATATATTCCGCCAAAGAAAACTGCTGCCGCGATTGCAGAAGAAGAGTCTAAAAAATTGAAACCCGAGCAGCGTGCGAAGGGTAAAAACTATGCTTTCGGAAGACCTCATTCTTACCCGCTCTTTTGGCTGCAAAAGGCAGCTCTTTCATCCAAGGCTTCTGACTCAGAATTTTCAGGTAATATGAAGGGCGAGCTCAAAAACTTAACTAATGATCAAGATCTCGCTGGCAGCCCCACAACTCTTTCTTTTCAGGGTGACTTTCCAAAACAAGAGCTTTTTGGAGTTCATGGATTGCTGACAATCGACCATCGTGGCAATGATCCGATCGAGTCTCTAGACCTCGGCATTGATACGATAAAAATTGCCAATAAAGATTTGCTCAAGTCAAATGATGTGCAAATTGGATTTAAGTCTGCAGAAGCCACCTCAAAATTCAAAATTGAACTAAAGGGAGAAGGCGTTCTCCTCAGCTCTCGCACCGATTTTCAAAAGATTGACTACAATGTTTCTGCTAAACAAGCGATCTTAGATGATCTCCTTAAAAAGGCCTTTCATGATATTCCAAAAGTTGGTGTGCAAGCCAATGCTTCTGGTCCATGGAGCGCGCTTAAATTTAGCATTGATACCAATATTGCCCATGATCTTCAGGCTGCATTTCAGAAGCAAATTCAAAACAAAATTGGCGAGGCCCAAGCTCAACTCAAGGCTCTCATTGAGGGTAAAATTGGTGGCGAACGCGCCAAGCTAATGTCGCAATTCACCAGCCAACAAAACCAAATCAAGGGAGAGCTGGGTGCAAAACAAGCTGAAATAGAAAAAGCCAAGACTCAAGTCACGGATGGACAAAACAAGGCCGGCAATAGCCAAAAGAAAGCCGTCGAAGACCTCGGCAAACAAAAGCTAAACGACCTCAAAAAGCAGTTCGGTTTGTAGGAACAAAATTTGAACCTCTGAATTTTGACAGGTCAATATTCCAGAGCCGCTCACTAAAATTCATTTTTTAGTCAGCATATCAAAATAACTAAGCGAGTTTGGATTATACCAATCCTCGACTCCAACAATCTTGCGAATAAGTTTACCATTTTTTCCAAACAAAAAACTCTCTGGTAATTTTTGAACGCCAAATAGTTCAGAAATTTTCTTGTCTGTATCACGTAAAATTTGTACCGATACTTTGTCGTATCCAAAGGCCTTCAGAAAATTGTCGATATCTTTTTTCTCATCATCCATAGAGATCGCAAGTAATACCACTTCGCCCTTATAGTTCTGTACGAGTTTTAATAGTGAAGGATATTCTGTAACGCAAGGATTGCACCAAGAAGCCCAGAAATTCACAATCATCACTTTACCAGAAATCTCTGAACTCTTAAACAAGCTGCCGTCTAATTTTGCGGCTTCAAAACTTGGCATACCGTCTGTCTCAAGTCGCTTCAGAACCTGAATGCTATCTGATGGGCGATTGACTGAAAGACCTGGACTAAAATGTTGATATGAAAAAAAAGCGATTAAGACAATCACGACGACGCAGACAGCACCTTGAATGATTGCTTTCAATTGAATTCCTTGGATAAATCTAAGAAAAATTTACTCAAGCCCAACCAAAGAGTTGGGCCAACAAACTGAGGACTAGTTGTGGAGCCTTGAAACTTTTCTAGCATCTTTTTGAAGCGTGCGCTTATGCTTTTTCTTTTGCGCAGCAAGCTTAGTATTTTTTCTTGTTAGCTTTTTATTCTCAGCTGGATCAGCAGCCTTTGCTTCATGTCCCACAAACTGTATGAAGGCCATTTCCGCACAATCGCCAGGACGAGGCCCAAGTTTAAAAATTTGCGTGTATCCACCAGGTCGAGTTGCCATTTTTGGCGCCCAATCGGCCATGATTTTAGAAACAGTGGCATCATTTGGATATTTTGCTAATAGGATTCTTCTCGCGTGCAAAGTCCCCTTTTTACCAGTGGTAACAGCTTTTTCAACATGACGACGAATTTCTTTCGCTTTTGCAAGAGTCGTTTTAATCCGACCGTGCTCAACTAATGAATTCACCAAGCCACGAAGCAAGGCTTTCCTTGGACCAGTTTTTCTTCCGAATGTACTTACTCTCGCTCTGTGTCTCATTTACGGCTCCAATAATCCCGACAATTATAATTCCAATTATCCGTCTGTCAATTAAGACGCACCCGCGTCTGTCAATTAAGACGCACCCGCGTCCGTCAATTAAGACGCGTTCTCCGCGTCCGTCAATTAAGACGCATCCGCGTCCGTCAATTAAGACGCACCCGCGTCCGTCAATTTAGAACGCGCTCTACCCACGTTCATCAAAGTAAAAGCGCTCTATGCGTCTTTACGAGGAGCGGCCATATTTGGATCCCATCCATTTGGTGGCCATCCATCAATTTTCATTCCTAGATTCAAACTCATCTCAGACAAAATCTCTTTGATCTCATTCAAAGATTTTCTTCCGAAGTTTTTAGTTTTAAGCATCTCAGCTTCACTTCTTGTAACCAGTTCTCCGATGAAACGAATGTTTGCATTTTTCAAACAGTTCGCACTTCGTACTGACAACTCAAGATCATCAACTGATCTAAATAAATTCTCATTCAATTGCGGGCTTTTCTTCTCTTCGTGCTCAACATCGGGCTCGATGCTTTCGTCAAAAGTTAAGAATATCTGCAATTGTTCTTTTAATATTTTTGATGCCAAAGAAATCGACTCTTCAGGCTTCAATGAGCCATCTGTCCAAACTTCCATTGCAAGAGCATCGAAATCAGTTCTTTGACCAACGCGTGCGTTTGAAACATTGTAATTGATTTTACGGATTGGGCTGTAAAGTGCATCCACGCCAATAAATCCAATTGCCAAATTTTGATTCGCTTCATCTGCTGGTACAAAACCGCGACCAAAACTCACAATAACCTCAGCGCTAAATTTAGCATTGTCGCCAAGAGTAGCAATGTGCTGATCAGGATTCAGGATTTCGATTCTATCTGAAACTTGAATGTCTCTAGCTGTCACTGTTCCAGGGCCATTTTTCATGATTCTCAAAGTAAGTGGCTCAGGAGAATACTGTTTAAAGCGAATCTCCTTTAAGTTCAAAATAATATCAGTAACGTCTTCCATAATATCTGGAATCGTCGAGAACTCATGAAGAACTCCATCAAACTTAACCGCCGAAACTGCTGAACCCATCATTGAGCTCAATAGAATTCGACGTAAAGAATTCCCAAGTGTGACTCCGTAACCTTTTTCAAGTGGGCGAATAATGAAACGACCGTAGTCCTCTTTTAAGGAGTCACGATCAACTTCAAAACCCTTTGGCTTTATCAGATCACGCCAGAATTTGTAGTAATGTTCTTGCATCAGATGTACCCCTATCCTTCTTTTCCCTAATTATCGTGAATAATACTCAACGATCATGTTTTCTTCAATTGGCAACGTCACATTGTCTCTTGCTGGAATATCCTTGATCGTACCCTTAAAATGAGCATGATCAGCATCCAACCAAGATGGCATTTCTCTCTTCTTAACAGATTCAATTGAGGCCATTATTTTTGTGATTGCGCGACTTGCTTCTTTCACTTCAACGATATCACCCTTGCTCACATTGTAGCTTGGGATATTTGTCTTCTTACCATTTACGGTAAAATGATTGTGTTTAACAAGATGTCTCGCTTCGCGACGAGATGCCGCAAAACCGAGATTGTAAACAACATTGTCCAATCTTGTTTCCAAGAGAGTCAACAATTGCGTTCCTGTTACACCCTTCATGCGATCGGCTTCTTTGAAATACAAACTAAATTGTTTTTCAGCTACGCCATAATATCTCTTTGCCTTTTGCTTTTCTCTCAATTGCAAAGCAAACTCGCTAAATTTCAAGCGCGATTGGCCGTGCTGTCCGGGAGGATAAGGACGTCTTTCGAATGAACATTTGTCAGTATAACAACGGTCACCCTTCAAAAATAATTTGACGTTCTCTCTTCGGCAAAACTTACAAACGCTATCAGGAATACAACTCACAAAGTCTCCTTAAATCTTGACTTAAATTCTTCTTCTTTTAGGTGGTCGGCAGCCATTGTGCGGAACAGGTGTCGTATCTCTCATCGTCGCAACTCGAATGCCCGCTGAAGCAATTGCGCGAATGGCAGGCTCTCGTCCTGCTCCAGGTCCCTTTAGGTAAATGTCAACAGATCGTAGACCTGCTTCCATAGCTTTCTTAGAAACGTCTTCTGCCGCCATTTGAGATGCGAACGGAGTTCCTTTTCGGCTACCTTTAAATCCGAGGTGACCAGAACTTGACCAAGCAATAGTTTCGCCAGTCATATCAGTCATGGTGATGATCGTGTTACCAAATCCAGCTTGAACAAAGCATTTTCCGTGGGAAACTGCTTTTCTAACTTTCTTCTTTACGTTCTTTTTGCCAGCCACTTTTACTCCCCAGATTATTTAACAGATCCTTAATTACAATTTATATTTTAAACAATTTTCTTCTTGTTCGCGACAGTTTTACGAGCACCCTTGCGAGTTCGAGCATTCTGTCTGGTGCTTTGTCCTCTAACCGGAAGACCTCGGCGATGTCTCAATCCGCGATAGCAACCCAAATCCATTAGGCGTTTTATCGCGAGACCAATATCTCTTCGCAAATCACCTTCAACTTTGAATTCTCTCTCGATTACTTCTCTGATTTTAGCAACATGAACATCTGTAAGGCCATCGGTACGAAGAGTGTCTTCCATACCTGTACTTTTCATGATGTGAGCCGCGCGCGTTTTGCCAATACCATAAATGTACTGAAGGGCAACAATCACTCTTTTATTACGTGGTAAATCTACTCCAGAAATACGAGCCATTGACTATCCCTGCCTTTGTTTATGCTTAGGGTTTTCGCAGATTACTCTGACAACGCCTTTTCTTTTAATAACTTTGCACTTATTACAAACTCGTTTTACCGATGCTCTGACTTTCATCGCTTCTCCAAAACCCTTAAACTTATTTCCATCATTAATTGGAAATATAAGATTTAAAGGTCAAAATTAATATCATCTACAAAAATCTAAGTCTAGCCATTTAACAATTTGCTCCGAAATAATCAATAACAAAGATCAAAGAACTTAGCCTTAATCACATTATTACGTCACTAATCCGCCAAAACCTTTTTCACTCTTGTGAAAACCGCACTTGCCTCACCAGAACCGTCGATTTCAGCTAGCAATTTACGTCGCAAGTAAAAATCTTTCACGGGTGCCGTACTGTTTTCATAGGCCAAAAGACGCTGAGAAATGACTTCCTCTTTGTCGTCTGTTCTATGCGAGAGCTTTGCACCGCATTTATCACAAACATTCTCTAGCTTGGGTCGATTACTTTCGATATGATAAACCGACCCACAACTATCACAAACTCGTCTTCCGGTTAAACGCTTAAGGAGTACTTCTCTTGGAACCTCCAAAAAAACTACTTTTTTAAGAGCAATGTTAAGCTTCTTAAAAAGCCCATCAAGCGCGTCTGCCTGAGGGGGAGTTCTAGGGAAGCCATCTAAAACAAAAGCCTGCTTACCAAGTTTCAGCAAATTATCTTCAACTAAACCTATTACGAGATCATCCGACACAAGCTTTCCCGCATCCATTATAGACTTCGCTTTAAGTCCTAATGGTGTTTTTTCTGCGACCGCCGCCCGTAAGAGATTGCCGGTTGAAATATGAGTCATTTTTAGTTGCTCAACCAAAAAAGCAGACTGAGTACCCTTGCCTGCCCCTGGTGGTCCAAATAAAATGATGTTCAAAACTGAACCCTCCGGCTTCTTGCATTGGCACCCTTAAGTAAGCCTTCATACCTTTGAGTCATCAAATATGAACTA
This sequence comes from Bdellovibrionales bacterium, assembly GCA_043784965.1. Classification (GTDB taxonomy): domain Bacteria; phylum Bdellovibrionota; class Bdellovibrionia; order Bdellovibrionales; family JAMPXM01; genus JAYTQQ01. Next base: position 33,666 of record JAYVXS010000116.1, on the reverse strand, counting down.
ATTTGGCGAGTGGTATTGAGTGCCACACCGACCAAAATAATTAAGCTGGTCCCGCCAAAATAAAATGGCGTTTTCAACTTATCGATTAAGAGTCCCGGAAGAACACAAATGGCACTCAAATAGATCGCACCACCTACGTTGATCCGCTCCATAATTCGCTGAATATATTGAGCTGTCGTATTACCGGCGCGAACCCCTGGAATAAACTTGCCGGACTTTTTCAAATTCTCTGCGATCTCGGTCGGATTGAAAACAAGCTCAGTATAGAAAAAGCAAAAGAATACAATCAATGCCACAAAGAAAATATTGTAAAGTGCACCCTGGGGAGAAAGAAAATCCTTGATTCGGGTCAACCAGGGCTGATTTCCAAATTGTGCGATTGTTGCTGGGAAAAGCAGTAAGCTACTAGCGAAAATTGGTGGGATAACTCCAGACAGATTAATTTTCATTGGCAAGTGGCTAGTTGGCGCTACGACTTGTTTGGCGCCTCTTTGAGTCGAATGCATCGGTATTCTGCGCTCGCCAACTTCTAAGAAGATCATGAGCCCAACAACGATGACCATAAATACCAACAAACCAATAGCTATCAATCCACTTAGCTCATGATTTGAAACCAGAGTGAAAAGATTGATGGCTCCCTTTGGAATACCAGCCGCAATGCCGGCGAAAATGATTAACGACGCACCTTCGCCAAGGCCCCGCTCAGTGATTTGTTCACCCAGCCACATAATAAAACAAGTGCCTGCGGTGAGCGTAATTACTGTCATGATACGAAAAGGAATGATTCCAACCAGGTCCGAGGTCACCAATGGATGGCCTTCAAAATTTGAATTCATTAAATAAGTACTAATCGCCCAACCCTGGACAACTGCCAAAACGACAGTGCCATAGCGGGTATACTGAGTGATTTTTTTACGCCCTTGCTCGCCTTCTTTTTTCAAAGCCTCAAGATATGGAACAACTGAGGTCAATAGTTGAAAAATGATCGAGCTTGATATGTAGGGCATAATGCCTAGGGCAAATATGCTAAACTGATTTAGCGCCCCACCGGAAAAGGTATTGAACAGGCCAAATATTCCACCTTGATTTTGGAAGAATTTAAGAACTGTCGCACCGTTAATTCCGGGCGTAGGAACATGAACCCCGAATCGGTAAACCGCGATTAATATAAGTGTAAATAGAATTCGCTTACGAAGTTCGCTATGCTTGATGATTCCGCCAGATTCTGCCACTACTCAATTACCTCAACTTTTCCGCCTGCTGATTCAATTGCTGTTCTTGCTGCCGCACTAAACCGATGCGCCCTAACTGTTAAGGCTTTTGTCAATTTTCCAGTTGCCAAAATTTTAATTTTGTCAGTTTTCAAATTTGTTTGAGCCTTCAAAATCTCAGGATTTATCTCGTTTTTCTGCGCCAATTTCTCTAAAGATGAAAGATTGAAAACATCATATTCAATGCGAAATTCCTTATTGTTGAAACCATACTTTGGGAGTCTTCTCATAAGTGGCGTTTGACCGCCCTCAAAACCCCAACGTACTGTCCCGCCAGCTCTTGCCTTTTGACCTTTATGACCTTTACCCGCAGTTCCGCCTTGGCCAGTCGCGTGTCCACGACCTTTTCTCTTTTTTGTAAATGTAGAGCCTTTTCGGGGTCTCAGTAAGCTTAATAAACTCATAACTACTCCGGTTTCACAGTCAGTAAATGCTGTACTTTGATAATTTGTCCACGATTTGCAAGATTATCCGCAACTACAATTTCATGCTGGAGTCTTTTCAAACCCAAACATCTTACTGTGTCTCTTTGACTTGCGGTACAGCCGATCAAGCTTCGAACTAGCTTAATTTTAAATTTTTTTTCCATGACATCCTCATTTTTTCATCTAACAAACTTCAACAGTATTCAAATTTCAAATCTACTTTTCAGTCCCTGCAAACTACTCGGCGATTTTCTCGCTAGGTTTATGCATTTTCAATTGCCTTAATCCGTCTAAAGTTGCACGAACTGCATTGTGCGCATTTCTTGTACCAATACATTTTGTCAAAATATCTTTCACGCCAACTGACTCAAGCACTGCTCTAACTGCTCCGCCAGCAATTACGCCAGTTCCAGGTGCCGCCGGTCGCATAATTACTTTGGCTGCGCCAAATCTTCCGATTACTTCGTGTGATATCGTGCGTCCCGCAAGTAGAGAAACGCTACGAAAACTCTTTTGTGCCGCTCGGCTCGCCTTGCCAATGGCCTCAGGAACTTCGCCTGCTTTTCCAGTCCCGAAACCAACTTCGCCGGCTCCGTTACCAACAACTACAAGTGCTGCAAAAGAAAATCTTCTTCCGCCCTTTACAACCTTTGCCACACGTCTAATTGCGACCACACGCTCTTCAAAATCAGACTTTACCTGTTTAGCATCCACAAATATCTCTCCTTAAATTAAAACTCTAAGCCAGCTGCTCTTGCACCATCTGCCAATGACTTAACCCGGCCATGATACAAATACCCGTTGCGATCAAAAACGACTGATTTAATTTTCTTCTCAATGGCACGCTTGGCGATTGCTTCACCAATCTTCTGGGCCGTTTCTCTATTTGCACCTTTCAAACCATCAATATCGAGAGTTGACGCTGAAACAATTGTTGTTCCCTTCACGTCATCAATGATTTGCGCATAAATATGCTTGGCACTTCGAAAGATACAAAGTCTTGGTTTTGCGGTATCACCAGATACTTTTTTTCTAATTTTTAATTTCTTCTTCAAACGAGCGGTTTGCTTAACGCTTGTATGTTTTTTAAATGTCACTCTCATAATAACCACCTAACAAAATATTTTTAAACAAAATTCTCTTAGCAATATTCCCGCTTATTTCCCTGCAGACTTTCCTTCTTTACGTCTTAATTTTTCGTCAGTATATTTCACACCTTTTCCGAGGTAAGGCTCTGGTGGACGAAAACTTCTGATCTTTGCCGATACTTTTCCAACTAAATCTTTGTTCGGTCCACTCACAGATATATTGGTTTGTTTTTCAACTTTGATCTCAATTCCATCAGGAATCGCAAAAGAAATTGGATGACTGAAACCTAGAGAAAGTTCAAGCTTTCTACCAGATACGGATGCCCTGTATCCAACTCCAACTAAATCAAGTGATCGATTAAAACCAGTGGTCACGCCCGTAACTGCGCTTTGCAGTATCGCACGGTAGAGACCATGCAAAGCTCGTGAGTTTTGCGTTTCATCTTTTCTGATCAAAACAAGTGTTTTACCATCGACTTTTGCAGTGATCTCAGGTCGCATCTTCACAGATTGAGTATGCTTTGCACCCTTGACAACCACTTCGTTATCCGCAGTGATATTTACTTTTACAGAGTCTGCTAAATTTATTGGAGCTCTACCGATCCGAGACATATTTCACCTTTTTAATTCGCTTAATATTTAAAAAAAACCGCCAATAGCTCTAGTACAGCGTACAAAGCAATTCGCCGCCTAAATTCTCTTTTATAGCTTGGTCGCCACTCATGACACCCTTGCTAGTACTCAAGATAGCAACACCAAAACCTGATCGCACACTTGGGATCTTATCTTTCGGCACATAATATCTACGACCTGGCTTTGAACGACGCTCAATCGAAGTAAACGCTGGTGCGCCACTATGATCGTAGCTCAAATACAAACGCATAATTCCCTGTTTCCCATCGCGTACAACTTTGTAACTACGAATATATCCAGTTTTCTCAAGCACGCCGGCAATTCCTTCTCTGAGTTTTGAGCTCGGAACATCGACTTTTTCGTGTTTTGCAACGCCTGCGTTTCTGATTCTAGTTAAAAATTCGCCAACTGTATCCATTTAGGTCCTCTTACTTAATTTCAATTTTAAAAACTACCAACTTGCTTTCGTAACACCAGGGATAAGACCCTTGCTTGCATTTCCGCGGAAACACAAACGACACATTTTAAATTTTCTCAAAAAACCTCGAGCACGGCCGCAACATTTGCAGCGGTTACGTTTTCGTACACCGAATTTTGGTGTAGCTTCTGCTTTTACTATCATTGCTAATCTAGCCACATTAACTCCTCAAAAAAATTGACTCTATTGTCTCTTGTTTACTTCCGAAAAGGCATTCCTAAAGACTCAAGAAGTGCCTTACCATCAGCGTCTGTTTTCGCAGTGGTACAAATTGTAATATTCATACCTCTTACTTTATCAATTCGATCGTAATTTATTTCTGGAAAGACAATCTGTTCTTTAATACCAAGATTATAGTTACCGCGGCCATCAAAACTCTTGGGCGCTAGTCCACGAAAGTCACGTACACGAGGCAATGCTACACTCACTAGGCGATCCAAAAATGCCCATGCTTTTTCACGCCTCAAAGTCACACGAACTCCGATCGGCATGCCTTCTCTCAATTTAAAGTTCGAAATCGCTTTCTTTGCTTTTGTAATTACCGCTTTTTGACCTGTGATCATGGTCATTTCGTCAACTGCAGTATTAATCAATTTTGGATTTTGAACTGCATCAGCCAAACAAGCATTTACAACAATTTTTTCAAGCCGTGGAACCTGCATAGCTCCTTTAGCTTGAAGCTGCTTTACTAACGCTGGAACCGCTTCTTTATTATACTTCTCTTGTAGGCGATTTATGTGTTTCGTTTTCATTAAAGCACCTCTGGAGCTAAGGAAACAATTTTAACGAACTGTTTGGCACGAAGCTCTCTCGCAACCGGTCCAAAGATACGCGTCCCAATTGGCTCTTTAGCGGCATTAATGAGTACGGCCGAATTGTCATCGAAGCGAATGTAACTACCGTCAGCTCGTCTCAACTTATGTATTGTCCGTACAACAACCGCCTTAGCAACTTCACCCTTTTTTACTTTTGAGTTTGGTAAAGCTTCTTTAATTGAGACGACGATAATATCACCAATCGCTGCAAATCGACGCTTTGATCCACCCAAAACTTTAATACACATAACTTCTTTAGCACCTGAATTATCAGCTACTTTGAGTCGAGTTTGCATTTGAATCATGATTGAACTCCAGCATCTGCCCCAAGTTCAGGAGCGATCACCTTTGATTTCAGGACCTCAGCAAGTATCCAACGCTTAGTTTTGCTTAAAGGACGCGAATGAACGAGCAAAACGGTATCACCGACTTTCGCTACATTCTTTTCATCGTGAGCCTTAAAAACTGAACTACGGCTGATAAACTTACCGTATTTTTTGTGTCGCATAAGTCTTACGATTTGCACCGAAATTGTCTTTTGCATTTTATTGCTGACAACCTCGCCAATCACTTCAACTCTGCGGCCTCGAGCCGATTCAGTAGTACTTCCTGATGTTTTTGTTTCCTGCTTTTTCATAAACTTCCTCAAATTAAATAAATAACTTTATTTTGCCTTTTTAGTAGATTTAGCTTTCAAAGCCGTGAATATTTTCGCAATATCCCGCTTCATATTTTTAATGCTAGCCGGACTCTGAAGTTGTCCCATCGAGTTCTTCATCTTAGCTTCAAAAATCTGACCTCTGAGCTCATTCTTTTTCATTCTCAATTCAGGCGCTGACTGTCCTGCAATATCTGCGTACTTCATGATTCTACTCCCTCGCCAAAAACTTGGTTTTCATTGGCAATTTATGTCCTGCCAAACGAAACGCCTCTGCCGCTTGTTCTCTAGTCACACCATTGATTTCAAAAATAACTGTCCCTGGTCGCACTACTGCCACCCAAAACTCTGGATTACCTTTACCAGATCCCATTCGCACTTCAGCGGGCTTTCTGGTTACTGGCTTGTGTGGAAATGCACGAACCCAAACTTTACCACCACGCTTCAAACTGCGACTGATGGCAATTCGACTTGCCTCAATTTGACGTGAAGACAACCATGTATCTTCCATAGACTGCAATCCGAAGTCTCCGAAAGCAATGTAATTACATTGGCTTGCAAAGCCCTTCATTCTGCCTTTGTGTTGTTTTCTATGTTTAACTCTTTTAGGACTTAACACGGCTTGCCTCCTCAACTTCTTTAGCTGACATCACATCGCCCTTATATATCCAAGTCTTCACTCCAATAATTCCGTAAGTCGTGAGGGCCTCTGAGGTTCCGTAGTCAATGTCAGCTCTCAATGTATGCAGGGGAACACTCTTCTCAGTATACCATTCTGTTCTTGCGATCTCGGCGCCATCAAGGCGACCTGAAACTTGAACTTTGATACCTCGTACGCCACCGCGAATCGCCGCCGCTATAGCTTTTTTCAATGCTCTTCTCCAAGAAATTCGCTTCTCAAGTTGAAGCGCGATATTTTCGGCAACTAATTGCGCGTCAATATCTGGCTTTCTCACTTCTTGAATATTGAGATAAACTTCATTTGGAGTCAGCTTTTGCACATCGGCCTTTAAGGTATCTATGCCAGAACCTTTTTTACCAATGACAACACCTGGACGAGCCGTCGAAATAATAATTTTTAACTTTTTAGCAGCTCTCTCCATCTCAATACGGGCAACGCCGGCGTGCTTGAGCTTTTGAGACAAATACTTTCGAAGTTTGATATCTTCATGCAAGTTCTCTGCGAACTGCTGTCCTTTTGCATACCATCTTGAATCCCAAGTACGGATGACACCTAAACGCAGACTAATTGGATTTACCTTTTGTCCCACTCTGATTACCTCTCGTCCAAAATAATATTGATATGACTAGATTTTTTTAGTACTGGCGTTGCACGCCCCTGAGCTCTCGGTCTGAATCTTCTCTGTGATGGGCCCATATCAACAGTGAGTGTTTTTATAAAAAGATTGTCTACATCAATCGTCTTCAGCTGCTCAGCATTTGCTACTGCCGACTCAATTAGTTTCTTGAGTGGCAACGCAGTTTTCTGGGGCATAAAAGTAAGGATGCGAATCGCATCGCTTACATTTTTACCGCGAACCATGTCGATAACAGTTCGAGCCTTCTGACAACTAACCTTAAAATTTCTTAACTGAGCTTTAACCATATATTCCTCTAAGCTTTTGCCGGAGCAGGTTTAGCAGCTTTTTTCTCAGCATGACCATGAAAAGTTCTGGTTGGAGAAAACTCGCCAAACTTATGACCGATCATATTTTCAGAGACATAAACTGGGACGAATTTCTTTCCATTATGAACCGCAAATGTAAGGCCTACTGCCTCTGGTAAAACCGTTGATCTACGTGACCAGGTCTTAATGACTTTTTTGTCATTCTTCTCAACAGCATTGTTTAGCTTCTTAAGAAGATGATCGTCGATAAAGGGACCTTTTTTTACTGAACGTGCCACTTAAATTCTCCTAAAAAAAATTACTTTCTATTTTCTTCTCTTAACAATCTGACTGTTAGTTCGTTTGTTATTTCTAGTCTTATAGCCCTTGCAAGGCTGTCCCCATGGAGTAACTGGATGATGTCCTTTTCCGACGCCCTCTCCGCCTCCGAGTGGATGATCAACTGGATTCATATGCATTCCGCGAACCGAAGGTCGAATGCCCTTCCAACGATTTCGACCGGCCTTGCCGATGTTGATATTTTCATTGTCGGTGTTGCCGACTTGTCCAATTGTTGCCGTACAATTTGATAAAATTTGACGAACTTCGCCTGATGGCATTCTCACTTGGCAATACTGGCCAAGCTTTGCAACCAAAGTCGCGCCAGCACCCGCTCCTCGAGCAATCTGAGCACCTTTTCCCGGTCGCATTTCTACGTTATGGATAATAGTTCCAGAAGGAATGGCAGATAGTGGTAAAGAATTTCCTGGCTTAATATCCGCCGCGGCACTTGCCACAACACTGTCACCAACATTCAATCCAACAGGAGCGACAATATAGGCCTTGGCCCCATCAGTATAATTCAACAAAGCAATGCGAGCCGTGCGATTTGGATCGTATTCAATCGCAGCTACTTTTGCCGATACGTTAAGTTTCGTACGATTGAAATCAATCAAACGATAACGTCTTTTGTGCCCGCCACCTTGATGGCGAATCGTAATTTGACCATGATTATTGCGCGCAGCTTTTTTATTTAAAGGAAAGGTTAAGGACTTTTCTGGATAGTCTTTTGTTATCTCAGAGAAATCAAATCCTGTCATCGTACGACGACTAGGGCTTCGTGGTTTGTACGCTTTGATACCCATGATTATGCTCCCTCAAACAGTGGAATTTTTTCTCCAGCAACTAGCTTAACTAATGCTTTCTTGCGAAGTTGTGGCTTCCCTAGATTGGCTTGCTTGCGAAAAAATCGACCACGAAAAACCATTGTTCGTACGTCCTCGACCTTTACCTTAAAGTTCTTTTCAATCGCCATTCTAATATCTGTTTTGGTCGCCTTCAAATCCACTTCAAAAGAATATGTATTATACTCAGCGTGAATTGCATTCTTTTCGCTAACAAGCGGTCTCTTAATTACTTCAAGCATTTTTTACTCCAAAGCGATCGACAACCTTGCCAATTGAAGCTTTGGTCATTACCAAAGTATCATATTTCAAAAGATCGTACACATTGATGCCATCAACTGAATAATATCTAAATTTACCAAGATTTTTTGAAGCCCGTCCAAAATTAGCGTTCAACTCTTGATCAATTAAAACTGCCTTTTTAAGGCCGAATGTTTCAAATCGTTTAGCAAGCTCTTTTGTCTTACCTTTTGAATCCATCGAATCAACAATAAACAGACGACCCTCTTTATGAAGATAAGAAAGTGCCATCTTCAATCCAAGTTGGCGCATTTTCTTCGGAAGCACATAGCTGTAGTCACGTGGTTGAGGACCAAACATAGTTCCTCCGCCAGGCATGAGTGGCGACCGGGTAGAACCCTGTCTCGCATTACCAGTACCTTTTTGTTTAAATGGCTTTTTACCGCCACCAGAAACAAGGCCCTTGGTTTTTGTCATGACAGTTCCTTGTCTACGACAAGCAAGTTGCCAACGAACAACAGTGTGTAGAATGTCGAGTTTCACAGGTTTTTCAAAAATCTCTGCTACCAACTCAACATCGCCAATTTTCTTTTTATCCCAATCCAAAACTGCAACTTTAGACATGATCTACTCTTTCATCAGCTTAACGAGTGTGTTTTTAGAACCTGGAACTGGACCCTTTACTAGGAGCAATCCCTCTTCAGCCAAAACTTCAACTATTTTTACGCTTTTTACCGTGACGTTCTCATCCCCCATATGTCCTGGGAACTTCTTACCTGGCATAACTCGGCCTGGCCATGTTCTATTTCCGCTTGAACCTGGTTGGCGATGAAATTTCGAACCGTGAGCCGCAGGTCCGCCCTGAAAATTATGTCTTTTCATTGAACCCTGAAAGCCCTTACCTTTAGACTTAGAAGTGATCTTTACAACATCACCCTTAACTAAAGATGCGATATCAATCTTTTGTCCAATTGCTGCGCCAGCAGGTACGCTGCCACGAATTTCTTTTATAAAATGAGCACCATTCTCAAACCCAGCTTTTTTCATCCGAACTTTTTCAGATTTGCTTGAGAGAACAGCTTTTTTAGGTGAAGACGCAATCTGAATTGCCTCGTAACCATCAGCCTTTAAAGTTTTGATTTGCGATACAAACCAAGGCTCAAACTTCAATACGGTTACTGATGTAAGACTGCCCTGCTCATCGTAAATTGAGGTCATTCCAACTTTGTGGGCAAAAAGACCATGCAATTTGAGCGCGGCAGTTACTGTCCCTGCTGCTGTCCCTGCTGTCTCGGTTGTGCTTGCTGCCTCTTGATTTTCACTCATATTCGAGCTCCTTCTTGCTAGCCTTACGGCTTTCTACCTAAACAACCGACAACTTAATTTCAACGTCCACACCTGCCGATAGATCCAATTTCATTAGCTGATCAATCGTCTGTTGTGTTGGCTCTAAAATATCGAGCATACGCTTGTGTGTTCTGATCTCAAATTGTTCGCGAGACTTTTTATCAACGTGAGGCGAGCGCAAAACAGTGTAACGATTGATTCGTGTTGGAAGAGGAATCGGACCGGCAATTCGCGCACCTGTTCGGCGAGCGGTATCAACTATTTCACGCGTTGATTGATCGAGTAATTTATGGTCGAAAGCTTTCAAGCGAATACGAATTTTTTGGCTCTGCATGACTTCTCTCTTTTCAAAAATAACTGTGGGATGCTTTGTTTATTGAGTTTTGGGTCTAAATGCAAACACAAATAGATTCCCCACCTTAATAAAAGAATTTTACGCCAGATTTAACTCAAGAGCGTCAAAATTATCTTTTATCAGGCGCAAATTCATTTATTCCAATTTCGACTTTTGCAAGAGAAACTCTTACCAAGTAGCTATTGTCACAAACAGAAATTCGCTCAAAAACTAGCAGCCAACAATCCCAAATTAGATTGCAAGGTGTGAAGTATCTACCTTGTTTTCAAAAAATGTCAAAAGGAAAGAAAGAAATCTAGAAATCTCTTGGAGAAAGTTCAATCGAAGCAAGGGAAAGACGACTGCCATGACCTGTAGCCTTAGCCTCTATCTACCTAGTTTTGTAAGTATCTCCTGAGCCACCTTGGGCGGCAGGCTCATATATTCTTTAAAACTCATTGTAAAAGTGCCACGCCCTTGGGTCAATGAACGAAGGTCGGTCGCATAGCCAAACATGGTTGCCAGCGGCACTTCGGCATCAACAATCTGAGACCCAAGCCTCGCCGTCATGCTGTGAATTTTGCCACGCCTGGAGTTGAGGTCGCCAATGACGTTTCCCATGAATTCTTCTGGAATCTCTACATCGACCTTAAAAATTGGTTCAAGAAGCTGAGGGTCGGCATTTCGGGCCGCCTCTCTAAATGCAATTCCCGCCGCAATTTTGTAGGCCATCTCGCTCGCATCTTCTTGTCGATAGGTGACCGAAATGAGTCGTGCATGAACATCGATCATTTGAAATCCGGCAAGGACTCCATTTTCCATAGATTCGCGAATTCCCTGCTCAACCGGTACTACAAATTGCTTTGGAAATTGTGCTTCAGGAACCAAATTTGAAAATTTAAAGCCCTCGCCTCTTGACATTGGTGAGAGTTCAATCATGACTCGACCGTAATGATCATCACCCGAGACCTGACGCTCATAAACCCCTTCTGCTCGCTGAGTTTTAGCAATGGTTTCTTTGTAAGTTACCTGCGGACGCCCTACATTGGCTTGGATTTTATATTCTCTTAATAGTCTTTCAACCAATATCTCAAGATGGAGCTCCCCCATTCCTGACAGCAACATTTGCCCAGTATCTGCGTCGATGCGCACCTTACAAGAGGGATCTTCTCGCTCAAGGCGTTGCAAACCTTGAATCATTTTTTCTTGTTCGGCAGAAGATTTGGCCTCGATGGCCACTGAAATAACTGCCGCAGGAAACTCAATTGATTCAAGTAAAACCGGATGCGAACTTTGGCAAAGGGTATCACCCGTAGCCGTGAATTTAAGTCCGATGACCGCGCCGATATCACCTGCCTTAAGGGCTTGAATCTCTTCTCTAGAATTTGCGCTCATCTTAACTAACCTTGCTACTCGCTCCTTCTTATCTTCACGTGGATTATAAAGTTGATCTCCCGTCTTTATTTGCCCAGAGTAAACCCGAACGAACGTGAGACTTCCAGCAAAGGAGTCAGCTGCAATTTTAAATGCGAGTAACACTGGCGGATCTTCCCAGTTTGTTTTACACAGAATTTCTTTTTCCGGTCGCTTAGGATCGTGTCCAATAATCGGAGGTAAATCGAGTGGACTCGGCAAAAAGCTTACGATCGCATCGAGCAAGGGCTGCACGCCTTTATTCTTAAAAGCAGCTCCACACAGAACTGGAAATGCTTTTAGTGCAATGGTCGACTTACGAAGCGACGCCTTGAGCTCAACATCCGTAATCACCTCTCCCATTAAAAATTTATCGGTGAGTGCTTCATCTAGTTCGGCAACTCGTTCAAGCATGAAATCTCTTGCCGCTTGTGCTTCAGGCAAAAGGTCCTTTGGAATTTCACGTGTCTCAAAATTCTCGCCCTTTCCTTCACTATCCCAGACAAGCGCTTTAAAGGCGATTAAATCGATGACTCCTGAAAACTCATCTTCTTTGCCAATTGGAATTTGGATGGGTATTGGTCTCACGCCTAATTTTTCAGTTATGCTCTCGACACTCGCCTCAAAACTTGCGCCAATACGATCCATTTTATTTACAAAACAAATTCTCGGGACATGATGTTTATTTGCCTGACGCCATACAGTTAAGGTTTGCGGCTCGACCCCATTGACAGCATCAAAAACAGCTACAGCTCCATCGAGCACGCGAAGGCATCTCTCAACCTCAATTGTGAAGTCGACATGCCCCGGAGTATCAATCAGATTAATTCGATGATCTTTCCATATGGTGGTAATAGCGGCCGAGGTAATGGTTATGCCCCGCTCTTGCTCTTGTTCCATCCAATCCATGACCGTGGCGCCATCATGAACCTCGCCAATCTTATGACTCTTGCCAGAGTAAAATAGAATACGCTCACTAGTAGTGGTTTTGCCGGCATCAATATGAGCCATGATACCAATATTACGAGTGTACTTGAGATCTTCTAAATTTCCTGGGTCATTAGCCGACATTTGAGCACCATAAACCCTGATGAAATAATTTGTCTTTAAAAAAATGAGGTATTGCGAATTAACTTTAGAGGAGCGCTAGCTCGACGGGCAAAAAGTTGAAAATGCAAAGAAAGCTATTAAAAGGAGAACGTAAAATAAAAAAAGGATTTTCGTTGCCGAAAATCCTTTGAAAGACTCTTTAAATTTAAAAAAATATCACCAGTTATAGTGAGAGAATGCTTTGTTAGACTCAGCCATTCTATGAACATCTTCTTTTTTCTTAATCGCATTGCCACGATTATTATAAGCATCGAGAAACTCACCAGCTAAACGCTTGGCCATCTCTTTTTCACCTCGACTACGAGAATATTCAATGAGCCAATTCATAGCTAAGGCAAGTTTACGTGAAGGACGAACATCAACAGGTACCTGGTAGGTCGCCCCACCAACTCTGCGTGATCGCACTTCAATCTGAGGCTTAGCGTTCTCAAGTGCTTTTTTGAAAACAGTAAGTGGTTCTTCTTCTGTAATCTTAAGTTTGATCTCATTTAGGGCACCGTACAGCTGAGCCTGAGCAGTCGACTTCTTTCCACCGTACATCATTTTGTTAATAAATTTGGCAACTACAATATCGTTGTAAATCGGATCTGGGAGAATCTCTCGTTTGTTTGTGCTACGACGTCTTGACATAAAATCATCCTACCTTTTTCGGGCGTTTTGTACCGTATTTTGAGCGGCCTCTTAAGCGACCATTCACACCTTGAGTATCGAGTACACCGCGAACGATGTGGTAACGACATCCTGGCAAATCTTTAACCCGACCACCTCGAATGAGAACCACGCTATGTTCTTGAAGATTATGACCAATCCCAGGAATATAAGAGGTGACTTCGTAGCCATTCGACAAGCGAACTCGAGCTACTTTTCGAAGCGCTGAGTTTGGTTTTTTTGGTGTTGTTGTATAAACACGTGTACAGACGCCTCTACGTTGTGGACATTTAGCGAGCGCAGGAGAATTTGTTTTATTCTTCTGTACGACTCTCTCTTGGCGAATCAGTTGGTTGATAGTTGGCATCCATTTACCTCGTTTAATTAATCGGACGTCTTGAATATTCCGTATTTGATATTCTCAGTTTAGCAAGACGTCAAGTATGAAAGTTTAAGTTTGTGCTGGCAATCCATCCGCAGTTCGATTCATCGTCATCCCCGGCAACATTACTGGGGCGTCTGGAATATGTTCTTCGACCACAATTTTCCAACGCTTATAAGAGGCTAAGCCCGTACCAGCAGGAACCAATCGCCCCATGATGATATTTTCTTTAAGACCTCGCAAATAATCCGTTCTTGAATTAATTGCAGCATCCGTGAGGACTTTTGTGGTCTCTTGGAAAGAAGCAGCCGAAATCCAGCTATCGGTAGATAATGAAACCTTCGTGATTCCAAGAAGTAAAGGCTCAATCGTAGCCGGTTTACCACCTTCTAGGTTCACACGTTCGTTTTCTTGCTCTACCAAATATCGTTCAGCATGCTCACCGGCCAGTAGCTTCGTGTCGCCTGAGTCGTCGACCTTTACTTTTCTCAGCATTTGACGAACGATGACCTCAATGTGCTTATCGTTGATACTAACACCTTGCAAACGATAAACTTCTTGGACTTCATTCACTAGATAAAACGCCAATTGTTTCTCTCCAAGTACGGCCAAGATATCGTGCGGATTGGTTGGGCCATCCATTAAAGCTTCTCCAGCCTTAACATACTCACCCTCTCGAACAGCAACGTGCTTTCCTTTTGGAATTAAATATTCTCTCTGTTCGCCCACTTCTGGCGTCACAATCACTCGCTGTTTGCCTTTTACGTCCTTTCCAAAGGTAACGTAACCGTCAACTTCAGATATGATCGCCGCTTCTTTTGGCTTACGAGCTTCAAAAAGTTCAGCAACACGAGGTAGACCGCCCGTAATATCACGAGTTTTTGAAGTTTCTCTGTGGATCTTCGCGATCACATCACCTGAGTGAACTTCTTGACCTTCTACCACAAGCAATTGAGCTCCCACCGGAATAATATAGCGAGCTGGAATGTCTCGACCTGGAAGCATCATTTGCTTTCCGCTTGCGTCATTCAAAACTACAGTTGGCTTTGTATCAGATGATTTGGACTCAGAAATAACTTTTGTTGCAAAACCTGTGACCACATCCACTTGCTCAACCATGGTTACGCCTTCTTCAATATCTTGAAAGGCAACATGAGCACTAACTTCTGAAATAATTGGATTTGAGTATGGATCCCACTCAGCCAAAATTTGGCCTTTAATAACCTGGGCTCCCTCTCTCACGCTTAGAACAGCTCCGTAAACAAGCTTGAATCTTTCACGCTCACGATTGCTGGCATCAAAAATCACAACAGATCCGTTACGATTCATAACTGTCAACTTGCCCTGTTTATTCGGCACAGTGATGACATCAATCAACTTAATGCTACCTTCGTGACGAGCTGTATGAACGCTGGCCTCAACCGCTCGAGATGCTGTACCACCCAAGTGGAAAGTTCTCATTGTCAGCTGTGTACCTGGCTCACCGATTGACTGCGCGGCAATAATGCCGACAGCTTCGCCAAGATTTGCCAAAGTTCCACGAGATAGATCACGACCATAACATTTTACACATGTTCCGCGACGAGTTTTACAAGTCAGAACTGATCTGATTTTTATGCTTTCGATCGCCGCCGCTTCAATGCGTTTCACATCTTCTTCGCGGATCTCAGCATTTGCAGGCAATATCATCTGATTTGTATATGGATCAAGAATCGGCTCAAGCGCCGTACGTCCCAAAATCCGCTCACCAAGTGGCTGAATAACTTCGCCGCCTTCAACGAGTGGCGTGATGATAATGCCGTCGTCTGCTCCACAATCAACTTCTGTAATAATCACGTCTTGTGCAACATCCACGAGACGTCTAGTTAGATATCCAGAATTCGCAGTTTTCAAAGCTGTATCTGCCAAGCCCTTTCTGGCTCCATGAGTGGAAATGAAGTACTGAAGAACCGAGAGACCTTCTCTGAAATTTGCAGTAATTGGCGTCTCGATAATTTCACCAGAAGGTTTAGCCATCAAACCGCGCATCCCTGCAAGCTGACGAATCTGCGCTGCGGAACCTCGAGCTCCTGAGTCTGCCATTACAAAAATTGGATTGAATGACGGCGCCCTGACGACTTTGCCATCAACCATGAAATCTTGCTTCTCTAGTTCAGCCATCATCTCTTTTGCAACACGGTCTCCGGTCTGAGCCCAGATATCCACCACTTTATTGTAGCGCTCTCCATCGGTGATCAAACCTTCATCATACTGTTGTTGAATCTCCGTCACTTGCTTTTCAGCATCGCCAAGCAGTCTTGCTTTTGAAGCTGGAATTACCATATGATCAATGCAAATTGAAATACCCGCTTTGGTCGAATACTTAAATCCGTACTCCATCATTTTATCAGCTAAAATAACCGTAGCCTTACCGCCCGCTAAACGAAATGTGGTATCGATTAAGACAGCCAATTGCTTCTTGTTCATCACTTGATTTACAGTTGAAAATGGAACTTCTGGTGGCACGATATCGCTTAAGATCGCTCTACCTACACTTGTAGTTTCAAGTTTACCATTAATACGCACTTTACATGCGGCTTGAAGATCAATATGTCCGCTTTCGTATGCGTAAGTTACTTCGTCAACGCTTGCAAAAATTTTATCTGTCCCTTTAGCTCCAGGACGAACCCGAGTCAGCCAATACATGCCGAGCACGATATCTTGTGATGGATTGATAATTGGCTTGCCACTTGCTGGACTCAAAATATTGTTTGTAGACATCATCAATACGCGAGCCTCAACCTGAGCCTCTACTGAAAGCGGAATATGAACGGCCATTTGATCGCCGTCAAAGTCGGCATTGAACGCTGTGCAAACTAGCGGATGCAGTTGAATGGCTTTACCTTCGTGAAGAACAGGCTCAAAAGCTTGAATTCCAAGTCGGTGAAGAGTTGGCGCACGGTTGAGAAGTACAGGGTGCTCTTTTACAACATCAGAAAGAATATCCCATACCTCAACTGTCTCTTGCTCAACTAATTTTTTTGCTTGTTTGATAGTCGTAGAAAAACCACGTTCTTCAAGTTTGTTATAAACAAATGGCTTAAAAAGTTCGAGCGCCATCTTCTTTGGAAGTCCGCACTGATGAAGTTTTAAGGTTGGTCCAACTACAATAACAGAACGACCCGAGTAATCGACTCGTTTTCCGAGAAGATTTTGTCTGAATCGACCTTGTTTACCTTTAAGCATATCGCTCAAAGAACGCAGTGGACGCTTGTTTGGTCCAGTGAATGTTTTCCCGCGTCGACCATTATCCAAAAGGGCATCTACCGCCTCTTGTAACATTCTTTTTTCATTTCGAATAATTATGTCTGGCGCATTCAATTCCTGCAGGCGCTTCAAACGATTATTACGATTGATCACCCGGCGATAAAGATCGTTCAAATCAGAAGTTGCAAATCTTCCACCGTCAAGAGGAACCAATGGACGCAAATCAGGCGGAATAACAGGAAGCGCTTCAAGCATCATCCACTCGCACTTGTTTATTGAGTCCTTAAAGGCCTCTACAACTTTCAATCGCTTAGTCAATTTTTTGATATTGGCTTCTGACTTTGTTTGGCGAAGCTCAACTCTTAATTTATTAGAAAGGTACTCGGGATCAATTTTTCGAAGGAGTTCGCGAACGCTTTCGCCGCCCATGCCTGCCTTAAAATTAGGTCCAAACTCACTTAGAGAGTTCTGATAAGCTTCTTCAGTCAATATTTGACCTTCTTCAAGTGTCGTCTCGAGAGGATCAATAACCACATAGGCTTCGCAATAAAGAACTTTCTCAACATCTTTCAAGGATAAATTGAGTAGGTTTCCTATTCGACTTGGTAGAGAGCGCAAAAACCAAATATGCGCAACTGGAGTAGCCAATTCAATGTGACCAAGGCGCTCACGACGCACTTTACTCTGAGTCACTTCAACGCCACACTTTTCACAAACTACGCCGCGATATTTCATCCGCTTGTATTTACCGCAAAGACATTCGTAGTCTTTTATTGGACCAAAAATCTTGGCGCAAAAAAGACCATCGCGTTCTGGCTTGAAAGTTCTATAGTTAATGGTCTCTGGCTTCTTTACTTCGCCAAATGACCAAGCTCGAATCATTTCTGGCGAGGCAAGAGAAACGCGTACAGCATCAAACGAAAGTGGATCTTTTGGTTTGTCGAAAAAATTTAACAAATCTTTCAAAGCACATCTCCTTAACTGAGATTAAGTGCTTGCCCTAAGCAAGCACTGTGTTTTTAACGTCTACCTAACTTCGAGATCATTCTCATTTCGCAGCTCAACTGGCCTACTGCTCAATTTTCACTTTATCAGTTAAAATATCGCTCTCAATGAGTTCAATATTCAAAGCCAAACTCTGAAGCTCTTTAACTAGAACGTTAAAGGACTCTGGTAATCCTGGCTCAAGAATATTTTCGCCCTTCACAATACTCTCATACATTCTGGTTCTTCCGGCTACGTCATCAGACTTAACTGTTAGGAACTCTTGTAATGAATAAGCCGCACCGTAGGCTTCGATCGCCCAAACTTCCATCTCTCCAAGTCTTTGACCACCAAACTGAGCTTTACCTCCGAGTGGTTGCTGAGACACAAGAGAATAAGGTCCGATAGAACGAGCATGAATTTTTTCTTCAACCAAGTGATGAAGCTTCAACATATACATCACGCCAACTGTCACCGGATTTTGAAAAGGTTCGCCACTACGTCCATCAAATAAAATCATTTGACCTGAAGTTGGCAATTCAGCACGTTTCAAAAGTTCCTTAACATCTGTCTCACGGGCGCCATCAAATACGGGCGTTCCGACGTGAATACCATGCTTCATTGTTTTAATAATTTTCTTCAAAGAAGCTTCGTCCGTGTTTTTAACTGCGTCTTCAACTTCTTGATCAAGGAAAGCTTCGCCCAAAGATTTCTTAGCCTGCGCATGATTGTAGTTTTCGAGCTGCGCCTGGAGTTGTTCACCCAGATTTTTTGCGGCCCAACCCAAATGCACCTCTAAGATCTGACCAATATTCATACGGGAAGGTACGCCTAGTGGATTGAGAACCATGTCAACAGCTCTTCCGTCTGCTAAATATGGCATATCTTCTACTGGCAAAATCTTTGAAACCACACCTTTGTTACCATGGCGACCCGCGAATTTATCGCCGACCTGAAGTTTACGTTTAATAGCAACGTAGACCTTAACCATTTTGATAACTCCGGGTGGCAATTCGTCACCCTTTTTTAGGCGATCAAACTTCTCACTGAATACCATTTTAACTGCATCCAACTGGTTTCTCGCGCCATCAATAATGCGACTCACCTGATATTCAAGATCACTCTCAAGAGGAATATAGCTCAAAAGTTCGAATGGAATATTTTCAAGATCTTCGTGCGCAAGCTCTTGACCCTTACTTAATAGTTTTTGCGAACCGTCTTCAGAGAGAAGAACACCATTGGTGACTTTACCCACTAAGATAGACTTCAATTTGCTAAGCGCATTGTTACGAATAACGTTTTGCTCAACAGCTAAATCTTTCTCAAGTTTGCGGCGCTTTTCATCAATAATCAGTTGGAGTCGCTCGTCACGATCTGCTCCCTCACGAGAGTAAACTTGTGCGTCGATAACTGTCCCATAAACGCCGGATGGTACACGCAAAGATGTATCGCGAACATCTCCAGCCTTTTCGCCGAAGATTGCGCGCAAAAGTTTTTCTTCAGGAGAAAGTTGCGTTTCCCCCTTAGGAGTCACCTTACCAACGAGAATGTGGCCAGGCTTTACGTCAGCACCGATACGGATGATACCGCTAGTATCAAGATCACTCAGAGCCTCTTCGCCAACATTGGCAATGTCGCGTGAGATCTCCTCTTTACCAAGCTTAGTATCACGAGCAATACACTCGAACTCTTCAATGTGAATTGAAGTATAAGTATCTTCTTTAATTAGTTTTTCTGAAATCAAGATGGAATCTTCGAAGTTGTAACCTTGCCAAGGAGTAAAGGCCACCAAGATATTCTGACCAAGAGCTAGCTCACCTAGTTCGGTTGAAGGACCGTCAGCAATGATGTCAGATTTCTTAATCTGATCACCTTTAAAAACGATTGGCTTTTGATTGAAGCAAGTATTTTGATTCGTCCTTTGATATTTGGTGAGGTTGTAAATATCGACGTTGGCGCCCAGCTCTCCGCCTTTTGCAAATCGTCGAATTACTATGCGCGAAGCATCAACGTCCTCAACGATACCGTCGTTAAGAGCCACAACACTTGTTCCCGAATCTCGAGCGACCAATCGCTCAACCCCGGTACCCACAAGCGGAGCTCGTGATCGCAATAGCGGAACGGCTTGACGTTGCATATTCGATCCCATGAGTGCTCTATTCGCATCATCATGCTCCAAGAATGGAATTAATGAAGCCGCAATCGAAACAAGCTGTGAAGGCGATACGTCCATCAAACTTACTTTTTCTTTATCGACGATTTCATACTCACCATTGATACGGCAGGTAACATTATCTTGTGTGATTGCAGTCTCTTTACTATCACGCGTAGCCTGAGCGATATAGTGCCCAGCTTCTTCAAGCGCAGACATATAGTTGATTTCTTTTGAAATCGCTGCAGACTTCACTTGTCGATAAGGAGTCTCAATGAATCCATAATTATTAATACGAGCATAGGTCGCCAAAGAGGCAATCAAACCAATGTTTGGTCCCTCTGGAGTCTCAATAGGGCAAATACGACCATAATGGGTAGGATGTACGTCACGTACTTCGAAGCCCGCGCGGTCACGTGTCAAACCACCAGGTCCGAGAGCTGACAAACGTCGTTTGTGAGTGATCTCTGACAGAGGATTTGTTTGATCCATAAACTGCGACAGCTGAGAAGCGCCGAAAAATTCTTTAACTACAGCGTTGACTGGTTTCGCATTTACTAAGTCATGTGGCATCATGGTTTCAACATCTTGCAAGCTCATACGTTCGCGAATAGCGCGCTCCATACGGACCAAGCCGATACGATATTGATTCTCCAATAATTCACCCACTGAACGAACGCGGCGATTTCCGAGATGATCGATATCATCTACCTGGCCTCGACCGTTTTTCAAATCAATCAAAGTTTTAACAACCGAGAGAATGTCTTTGTTGGTCAATGTACGATGATCAACCGGAGTCTCTTCAAAAGGAATCGAGAATCTGTGGTTAATCTTCAAACGTCCAACTTCGCTTAAGTCATAAGTTTCAGGATCGAAAAATAAGCGTTTAAAGAATCCTTCAGAGGCTTCTTGAGTTGGTGGCTCACCAGGACGCAATCGCTTGTAAATTTCAAGCAAAGCCTCTTCACTGGTGCCGACCTTATCTATTAATAGTGTATTCCTGAGGTAAGGCCCCAAAGATAAGCCGTCAAAGAATATCAGATGAAACTCTGAAATCCCTGCTGCCATTGAGCGATTTAAAATATCAATGCTCATCTCAGCATTGGCATCTGCGATAATTTCACCAGTAGACTCATCGATCAAAGGCTTTGCAATTACTTTACCATCGAGATCTAAAGAGGTAACTTCAATCTCTTTCAGATCAAGCGCCTTCACTCGTTTTACAACGGCGCGCGTGATTCGGCGGCCCGCCTTCACAAGAACTTCTGCGGTGCCTGGATCTACGATGTCAGCAATTGCTTTTTGGCCAGCCATTCGATCAATGTCTAGCTTGCGAAAAAACTTGCCCTTTCTCAAATGAACAAGATCTAGATCATAAAAATAGGCCAAAAGTGCTTCAGCACTAACACCAAGAGCTTTTAATAAAATTGTAACAGGAAATTTTCGACGGCGATCAATTCGCACATAGATTAAATCTTTTTGGTCAAATTCGAAGTCGAGCCATGAACCGCGATATGGAATCACGCGAGCAGAGTAGATCAGTTTTCCACTCAGATTATTTTTGCCACCATCGTGATCAAAAAACACCCCTGGAGAACGGTGCAACTGAGAGACCACGACACGTTCAGTTCCATTAATGATGAACGAGCCATTGGCCGTCATCAAGGGAATCTCACCTAAGTAAACTTCTTGTTCTTTAACGTCGCGAATACTGCGCGCTTCTGTTTGCTCATCAATATCAAATACGATGAGGCGAAGAGTTACTTTAACCGGAGCCGCAAAGGTCATGCCGCGCTGACGACACTCATCAACATCATACTTTGCCGCCTCGAGAGTATAGCTTACAAACTCAAGACTTGCGGTATTGTTGAAGTCACTGATCGGAAAAACAGATTTGAAAACACCATTGAGTCCGAGGTCTCCACGGCGATCTGGATCGACATCTTTTTGCAAGAAAGCTTCATATGAGCTCTTCTGCAATTCAATCAAATTTGGAATATCGATTACTTGTTTATTTTTTGCGAAAGACTTACGAATGCGAAGATTAGAGGCTGTGATTTGAGTTGTACTCATTCCCTCTCCTTAAATCAAAAATACGTTTAGTAGCGATGAACTTTAAATTGCCCAAGATTAACCCTAGACCTGCTCAAAATTCCCTCTCGAATAATTAAGAATGTATATCTATAAAAGGAAAAGCGAGAGAATGCAATTCTCTCGCCAAACTATTTTTAAAATACTTCTGCCTACTTAATAGTAACTTTTGCTCCAGCTTTTTCGACAGCTTCTTTAATTTTAGCCGCTTCTTCTTTAGAAACGCCTTCTTTGATGGCTTTTGGTGCCGCTTCTACTAGATCTTTGGCTTCTTTCAAGCCCAAGCCTGTAACTGCGCGAACTTCTTTGATCACTTCAATTTTCTTTGCGCCGGCATCAGTCAAAATAACGTCAAATGCGGTCTTCTCTTCAACTGGAGCGGCAGCGGCGCCACCTACAGCAGCAGCGGCAGCAGGAGCCGCAGCACTTACGCCCCACTTCTCTTCCAAAGTTTTAATCATCTCTGCAAGCTCGATAACTGGCATTCCACTCAAAAATTCTACTACTTGTTCTTTATTCAATGACATTTTGTATTCCTCCAAAAAAATTATTTAGTTAAATTTAAATTATTACGTTTGTTTTTCATTATGAGCAGCAAGAACCCTTACGAATCCACTTGGCACGGCGCTTAAAGTTCTTACAAACTTGCTCATTGGAGCAGCCATTGTACCTAGCAACATAGCCCGCAAAACATCTTTTGGTGGAAGTGTGGCCAATGCCTTAATTCCAGCAGCATCTAGCTTTGCACCATCCATCACGCCTGTTTTAACTTGAAGAAGCTCTACGTCTTTTGCGAAATCTGTCAAAGCTTTCGCAACAGCTGCAGCGTCATCATAAGCAAAAATAACCGCATTGTTACCCGAAAATGAATCCTTTAGTGATGCAGACTTTGGATTGTCAGCAAGAGCCCGAATCGCCAGAGTATTTCGAACCACCTTCATCTCAGATTTAACTGGGAAGAGTTTTTTTCGAAGACTGGTGACTTGCTCAACCGACAAACCTTTAAAATCCACCAAGAATGCAGCGTTTGAACGCGCAAACTTTTCTGAAAGGTTTGCGACCTCTTGCGCTTTATCAGCACGAGTGATCATATTTGAACCTCCTTAAGAGTTACCGAAAAACGAAACAACTCGAATTTCGTGTCGACCATTGAATGAACCTTGGGCCGACCGTTAATTTGAACTCAGAGATCTCATGAATAAGAAAGATTCGACAGGAAAAACTTGAAGCGTAGTCCCATCAAAGGAACTGCAAAGTCCAAACTTAACCTCTCCACATCTCAACAGGCAGTATTAAGACAAGAGCCTGGTATTTAAAATACCGTCAGCCCGCGTCACCCGTTATCTTTGACCGAGAGTTTCTAAAACTTATCAAAAACTAATCGGCTAAGCTTTACACTTAGCCTCAACAACTAAGCAAGCATTTTTTTGCCTGCTCAATTGATAAATTACTTAGCCAACTATTGGTCGGCTATTTTTCAGACTCGCCTACCGCTTGCGAAGGATCGATTTTTATCCCAGGACCCATGGTGCTCGCAACTGTAATCGAGCGTAAGTAAACGCCCTTGCTACTTGCTGGCTTGGATTTAACAAGCGCACCCAGAAAAGCCATGAAATTGTCTTTCAATTTATCCGCACCCATCGACTTGCGACCAATGCCCACGTGAACAATACCGGCTTTATCAACTCGGTAATCTAGCTTACCGCGCTTTTCAGCAGCTACGGTTTCGCCAATGTTCATAGTTACGGTGCCAACTTTTGGATTTGGCATTAAACCGCGTGGTCCTAAAATTTTTGCAACTTTTGAAACTGTTGCCATCATATCTGGTGTTGCAATTGCTTTATCGAAATCGAGCCAGCCGCCATTAATTTTAGCAACGAGGTCTTCGGCTCCAACAAAATCCGCTCCGGCAGCCTTTGCTTCTTGCTCTTTTGGTCCTTTAGCAAATACCAGAACTCGTATTGCTTTGCCCAAACCATGAGGAAGTGCAATGGCACCACGAACCTGCTGCTCACCGACTTTAGCATCGACACCCAATTTAACAGCAACGTCGATTGATTCATCGAATTTCGCTGTCGCTGTATCGATTGCCATTTTCAAAGCTTCATCAATTTTGTGATAAGTAGTGGGGCTGATTTTAGCTTTCAAGTTTTTAAATCTTTTTCCGTGTGCCATTTTCTACTCCACCACTTCTAGGCCCATGCTCTTGGCGGTGCCAACAACTTGTGCCATTGCTGACTCAACGGTCATGCAATTTAAATCAATGAGCTTCAAAGTTGCGATCTCTTTGATTTGCTTCATATTGACTTTGCCGACCTTGTCCTTCTGAGGCATTTTAGAGCCGCTCTGAAGCTTGATCGCTTGTTTAAGTAATATAGATACCGGTGGCGTCTTGGTGATGAAGGTAAACGAACGGTCTTGATAAACAGTAATAATCACAGGAATGATGGTGTCACCTTTTCCCTGTGTTTTTGCATTAAACTGTTTGCAAAACTCCATAATGTTTACCCCATGCTGGCCGAGCGCCGGTCCCACGGGAGGCGCTGGATTTGCCTTCCCTGCCGGAATCTGTAACTTGATCATTCCAGTTACTTTTTTTGCCATAATTCCCACTCCTGCTAAAAGCTTAGGGTTTGTTAATAATCAAATCGAAAAACTAATTTTTCTCGACCTGTATAAAATCTAATTCAACGGGCGTTGGTCTACCGAAAATGCTGACCAATACCTTCACTTTGCCTTTTTCTTCATTAATATCTTCGACTGTGCCGTTGAAATTACTGAAAGGCCCATCTATCACCGTGACGTTCTCACCAACCGCAAACTTAACCTTTTGACGAGGCTTTTCTGCACCAGTGAGCATCTGCTGGGTAACGCGAATAACCTCATGCTCAGGAACTGGCGATGGTTTTTGGCCACCGACAAAGCCCGAAATTTTGCTTGCACCCTTGACCAAATGCCAAGTTGTGTCATTCAGTGCCATATTTATAAAAATATATCCAGGAAAAAATTTTCTTGATCTGGTCTGCTTTTGACCTTTTACAAGCTCAACAACATTTTCAGATGGAATGAGGATGTCGCCAAAGAACTCTTCTTTTTTAAGAGATTTTATACGCTCTTCAATAGCTGATTTAGCAGTTGCCTCGCAACCCGTTTGGCAATTCGCTATGAACCATTTTTTTTCCATTTTAAAAATCCTTTATTCGAAAAATGTTCTAGAGAAATATTTACTAGCTGAGGAGTCTGCCGAAATTGATATGTAAAAGCCAGTCAACAAGATATGCCGAGGTGGTATCGAAGAACCCAAGCACTAAGCCTGAAATCACCAGCATAATGCATACAACTGTAGTCATTTGTGTTGTGTCTTTTCGTGAGGGCCAGACAACTCTGCGGATTTCGGTTACAACTTCTTCGGAAAAAGTGGTCGCTATTTTGTTAAATTGCAAACCCGCAAAAAGAACGATTCCGAAGGCAACAGGCAATCCGTGCTTAACCACATCGTTAGCTAAAAATCTTGAAAAAGCACCAGTAGCCATAGCCGCCATGGTCTCTATGAAGACATTGATAACAATCCCTGCAATCACTGAGATTACCATGAAGCTCATAGTAACAATCTTGTTGTTCGTACTTTCCACTTCTGACTCCTAATAGATTTAGCAAAATTTAAATGTTTTCCTAAATGTTTTCCTAAATGTTTTTCAATGAAAACCAAAATCTGTCCAGATAAGCTTCTCATTTTTTCAAATGATAACAGTAAATGGCAGGGCAGGAGGGACTCGAACCCCCAACCGACGGATTTGGAGTCCGTAACTCTACCAATTGAGCTACTACCCTAGAATCCAAAGAAAAACAAAAATTAACCTACAATAGGAATATGAGGAAAATCAAGGCCCAAAAAAGAAACCAGAGATAATGTTAACTGAGAGTCCCCACTTTCAAGGCTGTTTTACCAACCCCAGAGACCAGAGCTTTTTATAAAAAGCCTACGATCTAAGCTCAAACTGGCCATTGTCTTGAAAATTTTTACCTTGAGTGAGACTTTTTTGATCCGGCACTCAAATACAGCTGCGGCTGACCTGGCCCAATTATCGCTATAAATCTATTTCGAAAAATAGCATTTACGGGCAAAAATGGAAATTCATCCGATACGCACCCGAATGCTAAGGGAGCTTTAAGAAAATACTTATATTGTTAGCCGCAGTTTTTCTGGCGAGCACACCGGCCCATGCAAGACTCAGAGGCATCTGGGCCCAGGCGGTCGACGGGACAACTTTATGCTTTCCAGTAGGATTCACTGAAGGGAGCAAGCCGATTGACGAAGCCGATTGACGAAGCCTATTGCCCGACTCTTGTTGGCATTTGGGCCCAGGCTAGGGACGGCTCTACTGGGTGCTTTCCGGATGGTTTCGTATCAGGAACACTACCTATAGATAATGGCTTTTGCTCGCCATTTAGGGGTGTTTGGGCGCAAGCTGTCGACGGCACTACCTTTTGCTTTCCACAAAACTTTACGGCTGGAACGCCGGCCATCAATAACTCTTACTGTCCGGCTCTACGGGGAGTCTGGGGAACTGGCCAAGATAATTCTACACAATGTTACCCCAAGGATTTCATTCAAGGGGCACTGCCTATACGGGCCGCATATTGCCATTAATCATTGCAAATAAAAAGGGGACTCACTTGTTAGTAAGTCCCCGGTCAAAATTTGCTTATTAAATTTTTAACTATTCTTTGGTAATACCGACAACGACACCGGCACCAACTGTACGGCCACCCTCGCGAATTGCAAAGCGTAGTTGCTCTTCCATCGCAACAGGAGCGATCAACTCAACTTCCATCTCAACACGGTCACCTGGCATAACCATTTCAGTGCCTTGTTTCAAAGTAACAACACCAGTTACATCAGTAGTACGGAAGTAAAACTGAGGACGATAACCATTGAAGAATGGAGTGTGACGTCCGCCCTCTTCTTTAGTCAAAATATAGGCTTCAGCTTTGAATTTCTTATGTGGCTTAATTGTTCCGACATGCGCCAAAACCTGACCACGCTCAACTTCTTCTTTCTTAGTTCCACGAAGAAGGCAACCACAGTTGTCTCCAGCGCGGCCTTCATCAAGAAGCTTTCTGAACATTTCAATGCCCGTAACAGTTGTCTTTTGAGTTGCGGTGATGCCAACGATTTCAACGTCTTGGCCCACTTTTACGATTCCACGCTCAACTCGACCAGTTACGACAGTTCCGCGACCAGAAATTGAGAATACATCCTCAACAGGCATCAAGAAAGGCTTATCAATCGCTCTTTCTGGCTGTGGAATATAACGATCAACTTCGTCCATCAATTTCAGGATAGCGAGCTTTCCAAGTTCGCCTTGATCGCCCTCGAGCGCCTTCAAAGCCGAACCCTTTACTATTGGAATTTCATCGCCAGGAAATTCGTACTTAGAAAGTAATTCACGAACCTCAAGTTCAACAAGGTCAAGTAATTCGGCGTCATCAACCTGGTCAACTTTATTCAAGAAAACAACGATTGAAGGTACTCCTACTTGGCGTGCAAGCAAAATATGTTCACGAGTTTGTGGCATTGGACCGTCAGCAGCTGAAACCACCAAAATCGCGCCATCCATCTGTGCGGCACCAGTGATCATGTTTTTCACATAATCGGCGTGACCTGGGCAATCAACGTGAGCGTAGTGACGGTTTTTAGTTGAATATTCAACGTGAGAAGTAGAGATCGTAATGCCGCGCTCTTTTTCTTCTGGAGCCTTATCAATTTGGTCATAAGCCATAAATGTCGCGCCACCAGTTTCAGCTAGGATTTTCGTGATCGCGGCTGTCAATGATGTTTTACCGTGATCGACGTGGCCGATTGTTCCGATATTACAGTGTGGTTTACTTCGATCAAATTTCTCTTTTGCCATGACTTATGTCCTCCTGAAGGATTTAACGATTCACTCATTAATAAAATATTATTTTAAAATTTCAATCTTAAATTTTTTAAAACTAATTTCTAAAACCCACTAACTTAAATTAAAACGACTTAAAGTCAATACCTAAGGAGTCCAAATATTAGGGGCGCTAATCAGTGCCTGCCGAATGCCGAGACCAATCAGTACCTAAACAATTGAAGGCGCCAATTAAAACCAAATAAATTGGAGCCCATGGTGAGAATCGAACCCACGACCTCACCCTTACCAAGGGTGTGCTCTACCACTGAGCCACATGGGCAATAATTACTGTTTTAAACTAGCAAAACGCCTCAAAAACCATCAATCGACTCCAACGAGCTGTGTTGAACTTTTTAAGGACAACCGAAATCCACGATTTTCTGATTTGCGGGACAAACTTAACAGGAGAAAATTTTGTCGACAAGCAAAATTTGAAATCAGATTTGAAAATCATCTTGAAAATCATCTTGAAAATCATCAGTGTTTAAATTTGAACAGCCCTCAGGCTTTGACCGCTTTCTCTTTATTCTGATAAGCTCCCGGCTGTGACTGCGACAGCCGAAAAACTAATAAAAAATCCACTTTGGTTTTATATCAAGGCAAATCGCAGGGCCTTCAGCCTTGGGATGTTTTTTCTAATACTAACCAATACCATCGACGGCCTATACCCCCTAGTTTTGAAAAAAGGGATAGATCAGGTTACGCAAAAAATTGCGATTGGCGAAATTTCAAAAACCGCGGCTTTGTTCTTCCTGATGATGGCCGGCTTGGCTTTGACCAGGTTTTGTTGGCGCACTTATTTTGGCAAATACCATACCTTGGCGGCTGAAGACCTCCGCAATCGACTCTTTCAGCATATGGCGCAAATGGGACCGAACTTTTTTCAAAAGAACTCAGTCGGCGAACTCATGTCTCTAATTACCAATGACGTACAATCCTTTCGGCAGGGAATTGGCAGCGGGGTCTTGGTTTTAGTAGATGCGATCACTATCGTCTGTATTGTTTTGCCGATCATGCTACTGATGAATCCCGAATGGACACTCAAGACTCTGGTATTCTTGCCATTGGTTCCATTTATAATTTGGCGACTGACCAAACTGATATTTACAAACTATAAGATACAACAAGATAATTTGTCTGAGCTATCAGGCATTTCTCAAGAAATTATTGCCGGCATTCGGGTTATCAAAAGCTTTGCCCAAGAAAAGACCAGGCTCTCTATATATAATCGAATTAGTAAAAAATATGAGTTGAGCTCAAATCGTACCGCGATCACCGATGCCCTGTTTATGCCTGTTATGGAATTTGGCGTCGCCTCTGGAAGTGTCATACTTCTCTTTGTCGCCGCCCCAGATGTATTGTCGGGAGCAGCTACCATCGGAACATTGGTTGCATTTCAAAGGTATATCCAAAAGATGGTTTGGCCAATGACCGCACTTGGACTTGGGCTTTCACAGTATCAAAAAGCCATGGCTTCATTTTCTCGAATGAAAGAGCTTTTTGACCAACAGACGGATATTCCTGATAACGGAACTATTGAGCTCAAGACTTTTGACGGCCTCAGAGTTAAAAATCTCTCTTATCAATATCCCGGAAGTCAAAGCTGGGCACTTAAGAATTTGAACTTTGAAATTCAAAAAGGACAGACAATCGGCCTTATTGGCCCAGTTGGAAGTGGTAAAACCACTTTACTCCACCTTTTAAATCGCCTCTATCCGGCTCAAGCAGAAACAATTTTAATAAATGAGGTATCCATTGAAAAATTTACCCAGAGCTCATTACATCGCCAGTTGGTACTGGTTCCGCAAGAGGCTTTCTTATTTAGCGAGTCGATCTTAGACAATGTAGCGCTTTCAGAAGGTGCTTCTGATCTCGAAGGGGTGCGTGACTGGTCTCGAGTTGTGGACATCGACAAGGAAATTGAAGGCTTGCCGCAAAAATTTCACTCTCACCTCGGTGAGCGCGGCATCAATCTTTCTGGTGGACAAAAGCAACGCCTAACCATTGCGCGTGGCCTTATGGTTCGAGCACCATTTATTATGCTAGACGATTCATTGAGTGCCGTTGACACCAAGACTGAGCGGTCCATTCAAGATCGGCTCGATCGACATGGGAAATCGAGGCAAACTAAACTGATCGTATCTCATCGTCTCACCTCGGTAGAACGGGCTGATCAAATTATTGTTTTGAAAAATGGTGAAATTGAGGCCATTGGCAAGCACGCCGATTTGCTAATTAGTTCTAAAACCTATTCGCGACTAGCTGAGATTCAGGGTGTTTCGCCATGAGTGATTTTATGCGCGAAGATGAAATTAAAGCTAATATTTCATATTTGCAAATTTTTAAGAAATTTTGGCCCTATGGTAAGCGCAGCCCCTTACTTTTCTTTGCGACTATAGTCTCGGTGGCTGCTTTGGCAGTTTCATCCAGGCTCTTGCCGACGCTAATCGGATATGCCATCGACGAAGGCATTATAAAATCAAATCGCAACGTTCTCTTTAAGGTGGCCATTGCATTTTTTACTTGTGAAATCGTGAAGAGTTTTTCGCAGTGGAGTTACATTTACTTTTTTCAAAAATTTGGCAATCGGCTGCTTTATTTTATAAGGGAAGACCTAATCTGGCATATCCAGAGTTTGTCGATGGAGTTTTTTAACAAGACGCCAACGGGCCGAATCGTAACACGCACTACAAATGATGTTTCAAATCTAGGCGACTTGTTCACCGATGGTGTAATAAATGTATTTACTGAATTCATCAGTCTGGCCTCAATTTTAATTGCGATGTCACTCATTTCTTTTAAGCTTACTCTTATTACCATGGGCCTATCCCCTTTATTTATTTGGATTTCGTTTAAACTAAGTGATCGTGTCCGTAAAGTTTTACGCGAATCGAAAAAGAAGCTATCCGCTATAAATTCATTCGTTGCTGAAAATATAAGTGGAATTAAAATCATTCAGCTTTACAATCGACTGCCGCGCAATCAAAAGCGCTTTGCCAAGCTTTCGAGCGAGTATCGCGCGCTTAATATTTTATCGATTCAGTCCTATGCATTGCTGCAGCCAGTAATGAATCTATTTAGTGCGGTAACTCTGAGCTTAGCCCTATATTTCGGTGGAGTTTTGAGTGCCGAAAATAGTCTCGCAATTGGTTCATTAGTTGCATTTTTAATGCATGTTCAAGACTTTATCCCCCCTTTGAGAGAAATTTTAGAAAAGTATCAGCAGTTTCAGAATTCACTGACGAGTGCTGAACGTGTCTTTCAGATGTTTGATGAAAAGTCTGAGGCTCATGACTCTGAAACACTTTCTCTATCAGAAAGATCGAAGGGCGAAATTCTCATTCACGGTTTGAATTTTCGCTATGAGCCGGATTTGCCACTGGTCTTAAAAAACATTAGCCTGCGAATTTCAAGTGGCGAAAGTATTGCATTTGTCGGACGAACCGGATCGGGGAAGTCGACGCTTATAGCCCTTTTACAAAAATTTTATGAGGCGCCTGAAGAAACAATTTTCATTGATAATATCCCGATCGAAAGTATCAAGCGAGAAAGCCTAAGAAATAAGCTTGGGGTTGTTTTACAAGACAACTTTATTTTCAAGGGAACGATACATGATAATATTTCACTTTGCAGTCCCTTCGTTGGCGAGGAGGACGTTTTGCGCGCCTGCCAGCAAGTCGGTTACGAGGAGCTACTGACCCGAAGCGGCCGAAATCTCAATTCAGAGGTAGAGGAGCGCGGCGCCAATCTATCAGTCGGCGAACGG
The DNA here is from genome assembly GCA_043784965.1 of Bdellovibrionales bacterium. Taxonomy (GTDB): domain Bacteria; phylum Bdellovibrionota; class Bdellovibrionia; order Bdellovibrionales; family JAMPXM01; genus JAYTQQ01. The sequence continues at coordinate 1,853 of JAYVXS010000116.1, read as the reverse complement.
CAGCTCTTGGCCTTTGCGAGAATTTTAGCTTTTCAGCCAGACATTTTGATATTAGATGAGGCCACTGCGAATGTAGATTCTCATTCAGAAAACCTCATCCACCTGGCCACGCAAAAGGTCATTCAAGGTCGAACTAGTTTAATAGTCGCACACCGACTGTCAACAATTAGGGATTGTGATCGAATTGTTGTCTTGGATCAGGGATCCATAATTGAAGTGGGCTCACACGAAGAACTTCTGGCGAAGCATGGAGTCTATCATTCTCTGATCAATTCCCATACTGAATCAATTGCCGCTTTTTAAAACTCACAGGCTTCAAAGATTAGCTAGTTGAAGTTCTAGTGGGCTGCTTAAAAAGCTATTCGATTCGATCACACAATACTATACCAAATGAAATTTCAATGCTTCAATTGACATTCATTAAACCAACCAGAACAGAGGTTAACATGATGTTTTTTATGACCGGCGTTTTGTTTTGCGAAAATGTTGACCGCTTTATGTTACTGAATGCTAGTGGCTTAATTACTTTGTCAGCAATGGACTATCTTGTAGATGTGGCTGAGACTTATAATAAGATGCTAAGCAGAATTCGCGAAAATGAAACTCAAACCTAGACACAAGCTTATATTCAATTGCGTGGAATTGGATCATGATACCAACATGCCGGACGCGTACCGCGAGCGCTATATCGAGCCTCGCACGCACCAAATCCTGGACCTGATCCAAATCGATCCCATTCTGATTTTTGACAAATAGCTCCTTGAAAATATGTATCAAGGCGACATTGAGCACGCGGGTGTGAGTCGTAAGTTTGAGCAACCACACTTGCATCACGTGATGCAAAATTAACTGTTGGTGGAGTTCCGTTCAGCGAAGCCAAAGTGCGCGCAAGACTTAATCCTGCCATTGACGAGCGCATACAAATCGCCGCTTGATTCACATCGCTTGAAAAACTTGCATTGCATTGAACACGCACCTGAAAATCAACATGGGAGTGCTCAAGCCATGCGAGATGTGTATTCATTTGGCCAAAGACAATTCGCGCACATTTAGATGTTGAAAAGTAATCTGACTCACCTTCGTTTGATGCCCAACCCTTGCCGTCGTAACGGGGATAGCCGCCCAAGTGATGGCCAATTTCATGGCAAGCCACCAATATGAAACCCTCTCTGGTCATCAAGGGATGACGAGCAAGTCCTCCGTACATGTGGATCATGCGAATAGGGGAAGTCCCTCCTGAGGAATCTTTTGCGGGTACAATGTCGGCCATTGCGTTTACCGTATTGTCAGTCCAACGATTTTCAATTTGAAAACGACCAAAACCATACTTTAAAAAGATGGGTTCATAAGTTTGATAAACCACCTGCAGAATTCGTTTATAGTCCATTTCACTCATATGACCTGAAGCCAAAACTGGAAATCTCAAATTATTTGCGGGAAAAAAATCGCAGTGGGCCTGTAAGTCCTCGGAGGTTTTCGGATTATTTTGACTTGAATACTCAGAGCTCTTCACCAAACCACTAGCCAGTAATGCCATGCTAAAAACTAAGACTAATTTTTTTAAAAACATTTATTCCCCCAAATAAAAGTTAAGAACGCACTTTCTGCGTTTGCTGCAGCGAAGCTAATAAAGGCCGGCAAAATTTACAAGAAAAAAATATTAGACCTCTTGTGTAACTGGTCGCGAGGTAAAATGATGGAATTCGCTCCAGAACAAGGATTGAAGACAGAGCTAGCCCGGATATTTCATCAGATTCGTCGTGAGATCACTGATTCGTAGACTGGCCTGGCGCTTGAGAGACCTTTGAATGAGGCAACCTCAAAGCAGGTTGTCGCAATGAAAAGGTCTCGAA
>JAYVXS010000115.1:0-6099 GCA_043784965.1 Bdellovibrionales bacterium | reverse complement strand
TCGCGCGATGCATCGACTACAAGCTCAAGGCCATATTGAATTTTTCGTACCTCTTGAATTTCAATTTTTCGTGATGCGCGAGGCGAGCTGAGGACTTCAATCCCATTTGAATAGATGAGAGAACGTGTTTCGCGACCGGCGAATTCAAGTTGAGCCGCAACCGCTGCATTTAACTCGTCAGCGTTCGGCTTCTTTGGATTTATTAGAAACGCTGCATTTAACAAAACTCGTCCCTCAAAGTACATTTTTCCTGAAGCTGCAATTTTTGAACAAAACGCATGGGGTGATTCAATTTGAGAAAAGCGCGAAGGATCGTCCGAGAATAAATGTACGACTGGCGAGCTTACTGAAGCCTTCAATTCATGTGGCTTGTTTTTAAAACTGAGCCAAGCCAGATTTAAGACAAATAATGTGAAAATAGCTATTGCTAACGATTGCTCGCGCCATACCTCTGATTTTGCTTCGCGAGGTTTTTTGAATTCGAGCCATTCTGGATCAAAAACAAATCCGTGAGCAATCAACATCATGATCGAAACTGAGCGGATATCAAGAAGATACAGGGCCTGGAGGTGCAGTGCTACTATCATTATCCAAGCAAGCTTTCGCGTTCCTTTAAAAAGGCAAAGTGGTGCATAGACCACTTCGAGTATGAGCGCACTCCAAGTGAGAATCTGAGTCAACCAAGTCGGCGCACTCAAAATCAGCTCTTGCCCCCAAGATGAAAAGGCAACAGGACTCTTTAGAACAAGTAGCATAGCTTCACCATTCAACCAACTGGGAGCTAAAAGCTTATCGAGACCGCTCGCCGTATAACTAAGACCAATGACGAACCAGGCACTTTCTAAAATGAGTGGCGGCATTCTCCAATTTAAATCTCTTTTGCTCAGCGACCACGGCTCACCACCAGGAATCAAAATTGAAACCAATAAAAACCAACCAATATATCCATGACTAGGAACTGTGACGAATGGAATTCGAAAATTTAAGAATGCCCAAAGCAGAGCAAGAACAGCCGCCGCCCAACGGCGCTGTAAACCAAGTGTGTAAAATAGCGAGGTCAATACTGTGAAGCCAAACATTGAGTTTCTGGCAAACTCGGTCATGTCTTGATTGGAATATTCGAAAAAGCCTTGTTGCCCATAGATGTCTGCCGAATATATCCAAATTTCTATAAATTGAAATATGAGATATAACCCGAACACAACTCGAAAGATTGAGAACTGATGTCCCAGTAAAAACTGAACCAATTTCAATCGTAGGGATTTTAAATGCATTGATAGCGACGTTGCCATTTAAACTCACGCCCTTTAGTTGGGCTTTCAATCGACAATTGAACAGAGGCAACTCTCTTATTTAGTCCGATGTCTGGCGCAAGTAATCCCCGACAAAAAGCCGCGCTCACTTGTGCCGTGACTTGCGCATCATTCAAGACTGGCGCAAGCGAAAATGGAATAATCGCCGCGATCTTACGAATATGAGGACCTCTGATTTTGTGAAAGAGCTTTTGGTCAAATGGAAAAGAAGCCTGAGAGCCATCTGCGAATACGAGATCGACTTTTCCATTTGAAGCCCAATACTCAAGTCCATTGAACTGGTTGAAAACTAAGGGTGTCGGTGAGGCAGCCGTTAGGTAGCCCAGCAACTGCATTTCAGGAATTTTTAGAATGTAGCCTAGGCTACCGATCACTCCAACAAGCGTAATGATCAGCAAGAAAAAGCTTTTATAATTTTTTTGGACAAAGTTGCCCATGTCTAATCGATGCCATTTCACGATGAATCATAATACTCTAACTGAAATGTACCAAGCAAGTCTAGTACTCAGCCCATCAAGTGGGCAGCTCAATAGACCTCTCATTATTCGGCGGATTGAAATACACTAGAGACGACACCGTGTGTATGAAGCCCTTCTGGAAAGTGCTCATCCTGAATGACTTTTTCTTCATAGTAAATCTTTTTGAGCTTTGCGCTCTCGGCCCATTTCAAGAGTTCATTAGGAGAAAAATAGCTCTCAAAACTACACATTTTTTGACTCCAAAAGGTATTAGACTCTGCCTCTTTAACGCCCTGTTTCTTTAATCCTAAATACCGATCATCTTTCGTAGTAAAGCTCTCTATGACCACGTGGCCACCAGGATTTAAAGCTTCAGTAAACTTTTTAAGAACCTTCTGTCTTTCTGAAAAGCTAAGAAATGAAAGTATATTAATAGCAATGATAAGATTAAAATTTTGCAGCTTGAATTCTCGAATATCTGCCTTTACCAAAAAGTCGGTAGCTAGATGATCCTCTAGTTTTAAATCAATCCCAATGGCTTCAAACCCCAGGTCTTTTAGCCAGCGTGTGCTCGCTCCATTTCCGCACCCCACATCAAGCGCACGCCCCTTGCGAAAAAGCGCATGATGCTTTTTTAAAAGATCAGAAACTTCTTTACCAAATGGTTTTTCATCAACTTTTATTTTGGGCATCTCTAAAGATTGCAAACATTCAATGACCTGTCCACGGAAATGCTCAACTCTTTTAAGTTCATTCAATCAACGAGGTCTTAGAGCCATAGCCAATAAAAAAAGCCCGATATTTCATCGGGCTTTGAGTCATTAAAACGAAGCCTCAATAAGTTTGAGGCCTTCGAGTTCAAATTGAATTATTAGATTTGCATTTTTGCATTTAAGCGGTGGCAATACTTGATGAACCACATGGGCCGTTGCAGTTACCAATTCCGCATATCGCCGAATCTCCGCCTCCGCCGCCGCCACCACCGCCGCCACCGCCACCGCCGGCAGTTTTATCCTTGGTTAGCTTATCAGATAGTTTGCGTAGCTTTGCTTTTTTGTTCTTCTTAGATGCGTTTGTTTCGGCACTCTTTTTATTTTTCTTTTGTATCCCCATATTATTCCCCTTTATTTGCTTTTTAGCTCTTGTTTACAATGCTTGTTTACAACGCTTGTTACTTACTCAAAGCAAAAAGAGAGCCACCTCGCACTTGGTTTTCCTTATTTGTTTCAAACACTTATGTGTGACTTACTTTGAAACAGTGTTCAGGCTTTCACCATAAATTTTTGAGAATCCTAGCTAGATTATTAATTTGACTCTGCTTTCGCAAAAAATGAACAACAGTTGAATATGTAAAGACCCTGTACACTGGACTGGCACTGTCTTCTTCGTAATAAAATGAGATTGAAAGTTTTCACGATTTCAATGTCACTCAGACAATTCTTGACTTAGTTCAAAAAACTCCACAAACAGAGACTCAAACAGAGACTCTATATTTTGATGTGGATGCCACCTCAGTAGAGAAGTACGGCTCACAAGAGGGCGTTGAGAAGGGCTATGTTGGCGCCGATCAGCCCGAGTCATGTTATCAATACTTGTTGATCTATTTTAATAATCGAAAGACTTTTTTATATGGAACAATTCGCGCAGGAAGTAGTCATTCACAGAACGATTTTTGTGGTTACTTAACCCGGATATTTCATCAGATTTCTGTTGCAATTGCCGCTTCGCTAGTCTGGGCGCTTCGCTCCTGGCGTTTTCGAGACCTTTTCGTTGCGACAACCTGCCTTGAGGTTGCCTCACTCAAAGGTCTCTCAAGCGCCAGTCCAGTCTGCGAATCAACGATTTCACGACAAAATATCCGGGTTAGGATTTCGATCTGTTTTGCGTCGTTTGATTTCTACGGCCGCCACTTTTCGGGCGTCGACTGCTGTTGGGCCGTCTGCGATTTTGCGCACTTTCGATAATGGCCTTAGCTTTACCCTTAGACTGAATTGGCCCGCTGGCGACCGCTTGAGAGTGATAAGGTTGATCTAAAACGATTTGAATTTTGAGACCAATCAACTTCTCAATATCTCTAAGAAAGGCGCGTTCTTCAAGGTCGCAAAATGAAATGGCAATGCCATCGTTGCCCGCACGAGCCGTGCGGCCAATGCGATGAACATAGCTTTCAGAAACATTTGGGATCTCGTAGTTGATCACATGTGAAATGTCATCAATGTCTATTCCCCGAGCGGCAATATCAGTGGCAACAAGCACGCGCACTCGACCATTACGAAAGTCTTCAAGCGCACGCTGGCGAGCGGTTTGTGATTTGTTTCCGTGAATGGCAGCAGAAGAAATTTGATTTTTCTCTAGGACTTCAACAACCTTATTGGCGCCATGTTTCGTGCGAGTAAAAACTATGACCCGGCGTAATTTTTTATCCATAAGGACGTGTCTTAACAGATCGCTCTTGCGATTGCGATCGACAAACATCACCGCCTGTTCAATGCGCTCAACCGTTGAGGACGCAGGGGTAACTTGGATGCGGACTGGATCAATCAACATAGTTGAGGCCAGTTTTAGAATGTCGGCAGGCATAGTCGCTGAGAAAAATAAGTTATGTCTTTTTCTTGGGAGCATTCCGATCACCCGGCGAATGGCGTGAATGAAGCCCATATCGAGCATGCGATCGGCCTCATCTAAAACAAATACCTCAAGTTGGCTTAGGTTAATATACCTTTGCTCAATCAAATCGATCAGTCGTCCTGGGGTTGCGACCAGAACATCAACGCCTTGAGATACGTTTTTAACTTGGGGTGCTTGTCCGACACCGCCATAAACTACAGCAAACTTGAGTCGAAGATGTTTGCCATAGGTTCGAAAGCTCTCATGGATCTGAATCGCCAATTCTCTAGTTGGAGTTAAAATCAAAACTCTCGCGTGACGGAGGGTCGGACGCTTTAGAGATTTCCCAAGATTATCAAGAATAGGCAGTGCAAAGGCAGCGGTCTTACCGGTCCCAGTCTGCGCGCAACCAAGTAAATCACGTCCCTCGAGTAGCGGTGGAATTGCCGCTAATTGGATTGGCGTCGGAACGGTATAGCCGGTCTCGACAAGTGCTTTTTGTAGGGCTTCAGATAGACCGAGATCTTGAAAAGTTTTTGGTGCCATGCCGGTCACCATACACAGAACTCAATTGGTAAGCAATCGAGAGACTCTTTGTAGGTAATAAATGCTCGACCATTAAAGCGGTCAGGTTAGGATAGTTCAAATTTTCTTTTGATGTAATCCAAGCTCTCTTTCAGCGCGCGAACCTTGAGTGTTGTGCCCTTTTCATCGTAGTTTTCAGAAATTACCCGCATGCGAGCGCGAATCTCGCCGATAGCTGATGGTGTTGTATAAGGTATGAACAGATTTTCGTCGATCATATCGCCCTCAAAGTACGACATCAACTTCTCTCTCAACGAAGTTAAATCTTGGGTGTAGCGAGTTGAAAGCAAAACAGCCTCAGAAAACTCCAACTGAAGCTTTGCTGTCTCTTCAGGCGAGAGTCGGTCTCTTTTGTTTAAGATCAATAGGCTAGGCACGTCTACGGCCCCGACCTCTTTCAAAACGGCCTGGGTTACTTCAAGTTGTGAGCGAAATGTAGGGTCGGCGGCATCTACGACAAAAAGCAGAAGTGATGCGTTCAAGGCTTCATCAAGTGTCGATTTAAAAGAGGCCACGAGATCATGCGGTAACTTTTTAATAAAGCCGACAGTATCAGACAATAAGATATTTGGTTTCGTCTCTGGATACAGTGGGCGAACCGTCGTATCTAGCGTGGCAAATAGTTTATCTGCGATTAACACTTCGCTTCCGGTCATGGCACGCATCAGTGAGGATTTGCCGGCGTTGGTGTATCCTACCAAAGCAACTGAGCGTTCTTGACTACGGCGTGCACGACGCACTAGATGCTCATTGTCGATTGCACCGAGTTCAATTTTCAATTCTTTAATACGATCGCGAATATGTCTTTTCTCAAGCTCTAAAGTTGTTTCTCCGGAGCCTTTTGCGCCAACTCCACCACCGCCTCGGTCGCCGCCGCCGCCAGTTTCTCGCAGTCTAGGAGCAACATAGGTGAGTCTTGCAATTTCGACCTGTAGGCGCGCTGATTTGGTCCGTGCGTGTCTTGAGAAAATTTCAATGATCACACCGGTGCGATCGAGCACTTGAACTCCGGTGGCGCTCTCAAGGTTTCGCAGTTGTGACGGTGAGAGATCACAATCAAAAACCACAATTTCAGCTTTCTCTTTTGGGGCTGCAATTACATTTTCGTCAGATTCCTCATCGGTTTGAGATTCTAC
>JAYVXS010000114.1:0-18350 GCA_043784965.1 Bdellovibrionales bacterium | reverse complement strand
TGAAAGAAAATTTTCTCTGGATCGGCAATGCGAAGTCGATTGTCTCGCTCCACCCAGGCTCTTGCGAGCGTTGACTGTATCTTTGCCCAAAAAGCCATATTTTCTAATCGCCTTCTGAAGGGTTGGTAAGCTCTTCAAGCTCATCTAAATTAGAGGGCTCAACTCGAATTAGCCAGCCATCCCCAAACGGATCTTCTTGAATCAGTGACGGGTTTTCTAGAACAGCAGCATTGATTTCAATTACCTTTCCATCAACCGGGCAATAAATATTAAGTGGGCCCTCTTCGGTCTCAAGCTCACCGCAGATTTCGTCCGCTACGACTTCGTCATTTTCTGCCGGTAAATTGACGGCAGTAATTTCAGTAATTTCGCTAAGGCCCTCTTCATTTATTCCGATGGTGAGGGTCTCGTCCTCAATTTGTAGCCATTCATAAACCATAAAGGGAATAAATTCTTCATTGCTCATAGCTTACCTCTTCTAGAAATCACATGCGTTAAAGAGACCTTTTTTATAACTAGCGAATACTTATAAAAAGATCCAATAAATAATTATCACTTCGACTATAAATCAAAGTAAAGATAAAACTCGTATGGGGTCGGGCGCTGTTGCATTGGGATCACTTCTTTTTCATATTTATAATCAATCCAGGTTTCGAGCAAATCGTTGGTAAAAACATCGCCTCGCTTTAAAAAGTCAGAGCCCTCACGAAGGTAATTGAGTGCTATGTCGAGCGTTGCCGGCGCACTAGGGACCTTTGCCAGCTCTTGAGGGGGCAGGCCATAAATGTCCTTATCCATAGGTTCGCCAGGAGCAATTTTATTTTGGATGCCATCAATACCAGCCATTAAAATGGCAGCCAGACAAAGGTAAATATTTGCGCTCGGATCTGGGGTGCGAAACTCAAGCCGTTTTGCTTTTGGATTTGAACCGGTATTTGGAATTCGAATCGCGGCCGATCGATTGCGGTAACTATAGGCAAATTTATTTGGTGCTTCAAATCCAGGAACCAGCCGTTTGTACGAGTTTGTGGTTGGGTTGGTAATCGCGCACATAGCTGGCGCATGCTTTAATAGGCCGCCGATAAAATAGAGGGCAGTTTGTGACAGGCCAGCATATTTATCGCCAGCAAAAAGTGGTGTGCCGTTCTTCCAGAGAGAAACGTGGCAATGCATGCCCGAACCATTGTCTCCAAAAAGTGGTTTCGGCATAAAGGTGGCAGTTTTGTTGTGCCTACGGGCGACATTTTTCACGATGTACTTAAACCACATTAAATTATCGCCAGTTTTTAAAATATCGGCGTATTTAAAATTGATCTCGCCTTGTCCAGCACTTGCTACCTCGTGATGTTGGCGCTCCACTTCCATTCCACACTTTTCAAGCTCGAGGCAAATTTCAGTGCGAATATCATGGTGACTGTCCGTTGGCATGACAGGAAAATAACCCTCTTTGGCCCGGGGTTTATAACCCAAATTTTTGCCGCCCTCGTCGCGTCCAGTATTCCAAGCCCCTTCATCCGAGTCGATTTGATAAAAGCCACGATTTGAAGTTTGCTCATAGCGAATGTCATCGAAAATAAAAAATTCGGCCTCTGGTCCGAAATAAGCTGTATCTGCAATTCCTGTTGATTTTAAATAGGCGAGTGCCTTTTTAGCTATTTGTCTTGGGTCTCGATCATAGGCTTCGCCGGTTTCAGGAACATGAACATCGCAAATTAAAGATAGCGTCGGAACCTCCATGAAATTGTCCATTATCGCCGTCGTTGGATCGGGTCGGACATTCATATCAGACTCATGAATACTGCGCCAACCGCGAATTGAGCTGCCGTCAAACATCAGCCCAGCTTCAAAAATATCAGTCGAAAGCTGAGATATGGGAATGGTAAAGTGCTGCCAAGATCCGGGAAGATCAATGAATTTCAGATCGACCATTTTGGCGCCTTGTTTATGGGCGAATTCAATAACCTCTTTAGGTGACATTTAGGCTCCTTGGCTGAGAGTAGATTTTAAATTGCCTCTTCATCGCGTTCGCCGGTTCGAATGCGAACAACGGACTCAATATTACTTACAAAAATTTTCCCGTCACCAATTTTTCCGGTTTTTGCGGCGCGAGTGATTGCTTCTATGGCGGGACTGACGAGATCGTCGTTAACGACAATTTCGATTTTAGTTTTAGGCAAAAAGTCGACTACATATTCAGCACCTTTGTAAATTTCAGTTCGACCTTTTTGCCTACCAAAGCCGCGAATTTCAGTTACCGAAACGCCTTCCACACCGACTTCTGAAAGCGCTTCTATGACGTCGTCGATCTTAAAGGGCTTAATAATTGCTTCAATCTTTTTCATTCTTAGACCTCTTGTGTAACTAGCGGGCTAGTAAAATGAGCCATACTCAAGTGCACTCAGTTAACCATCACGTGCTCTCATAAAAAAGTGGGTTCTATCATTTTACCTCGCGACTAGTTACACAAGAGGTCGTATCTTTCGGCGCTTTACTTTTAGTCAGCTTCGAGTTTTTATCGAAGCGGACCCTTCAACGTTCCCACCAATAGAAATAACTTATGAAAGTGCCACAGCTTAGTCCATCTCAAAAAATACATTTTCCACTTTGTCGCGTTGTATTGGTTGAGGCTTTGATTCCGCAAAATACAGGCAATATTGCCAGAACATGTGTTGGCACAAACTCTGAACTACATTTAGTGGGTCCACTTGGATTTGAAATGACTGAAAGCCGAGTCAAGCGTGCCGGACTGGACTATTGGGAGCATTTGCGTTGGCATTATCACAAATCAATCGAGGAGTGGTGGGAAAAGGTCGAAGATAAGTCCAGAGTATTTTTTGTTGAAACTGGCACCGCCCAGTCACTTTATGATGTTAAATTTAAAGAAAAGGATTGGTTAGTTTTTGGCAAAGAAACCACTGGACTCACAAAAAAAATCATAGAACTCAATGACGCGGGTGCCTGTTTTTTACCAATGCCAGGTTTCACACGAAGTTTAAATTTGTCTAACGCTGTTGCGATTTCAATATTTGAAGTTTTAAGGCAATGTCAGCTGAAAACTTCAACTTAGAGTCCATCAAATTATTTGACCGACCCTTAGCCGGTTTTTGATAGATCGCAAGTCGAACTTCATGATAGCCTAGATCAGTAAATAAGCTTGCGGCTTTTGATTTGCCGTCTGAAGATAAGACTCACTTTCGGCTTAGAGTGATTTTGAGGAAAACCTATGGTTACGACATTTCTATCAAGAGTTTTTGGCACCCAACATCAGCGTGAAATGAAACGCCTGCAACCCATTGTTGATACAATCAACTCCTTTGAAGCGAAGCTCAAGGGGCTGTCAGATTCGGATCTCCAACAAAAAACGCCAGAATTTAAAGCACGACTTACAAAAGGCGAAACGATTGATCAAATTTTGCCTGAGGCGTTTGCTGTTTGCCGAGAGGCTTCGACAAGAGTTCTTGGGATGCGCCACTATGATGTTCAGCTTATTGGCGGAATTATATTGCATCGTGGCAGCATCGCCGAAATGAAAACGGGCGAAGGAAAAACGCTAGTTGCCACTTTGGCCGTTTACGTCAATGCCTTGGAGGGCAAAGGTGTTCATGTCGTGACGGTGAATGATTATCTTGCGAGTCGTGATGCCGAGTGGATGGGAAAATTATATTCGTGGCTTGGGCTCAAAACCGGAGTTGTCAAACACGGGCAGAGTGATGAAGAAAAGCAAGAGGCCTATAACGCCGATATTACCTATGCAACGAACAACGAATTGGGCTTTGATTATCTTCGCGATAATATGAAGTTTGATTTGAGTGAGTATACTCAGCGACCATTGAATTATGCAATTATCGATGAGTGTGATTCGATTTTGATTGATGAAGCTCGAACGCCACTCATTATTTCGGGCGCGGCAGAAGATGCAGTCGACAAATACTATACAATTAATTCGATCATTCCATTTCTAAAAAAAGAAATTGATTTTACGATGGAAGAAAAAACTAAAACAGTCTCACTCACCGAAGATGGAAATTCTCGCTGCGAGGAGCTGCTTAAAATTGGAAATCTTTACGACCCAGAAAACATCGCGCTTCTACACCATATCTATCAGGGGTTGAAGGCCCACCATTTATACTCTAAAGACGTCGATTATATGGTAAAAGATGATGAAGTTATTATTGTAGATGAGTTTACCGGCCGCCTTATGGAGGGCAGACGTTGGAGTGACGGGCTTCATCAGGCAGTTGAAGCCAAAGAAAATGTTAAAGTTAAAAATGAAAATCAAACCCTTGCTACAATAACCTTTCAAAATTTATTTAGAATGTACAAGAAGCTTTCCGGCATGACAGGAACTGCAGAAACTGAAGCTGTTGAGATGAAAAAGATTTACAACCTCGAGGTATCTGTCATTCCGACTAATAAACCGGTGTGTCGACAGGATTCAGAGGATTTGATTTATAAAAATGCGAATGGCAAATACAATGCAATTATAAAAGACATTATTGAATGTCAGAAAAAGGGTCAGCCAGTTCTGGTAGGCACAGTTAGCATTGAGCGCTCCGAACATATTAGTACTTATTTGAAGCGAGCTGGAATTCCCCATAATGTCTTAAACGCTAAAGCACACGAGCGCGAAGCCGAAATAGTTGCGCAGGCCGGGCGAAAAGCATCAGTGACCATCGCGACAAATATGGCTGGACGGGGAACAGATATCGTACTGGGTGGAAACCCCGAAGGACTTGCCAAACACAAAATAAAAGATCATGAAAGCGAAGAGTTTCAAAAGGCAATTGTTGATTTCAAGAGGGTATGCGAGGCCGAGAAAAAAGAAGTCATTGCGGCGGGCGGACTTAAAATTATCGGAACCGAAAGACACGAGTCTCGTCGTATCGACAATCAGTTGCGAGGTCGTTCTGGCCGTCAAGGTGACCCTGGAGCTTCAAAATTTTATTTAGCTCTTGATGACGATTTAATGAGAAAGTTTAACGGCGAACGTATTCAAAAATTGATGAATGCGATGAATATGCCTGAGGACGAACCAATCACGGCCGGAATGGTCTCCTCTTCTATTGAGGGTGCTCAACGAAAAGTTGAAGGACATAATTTCGATATTCGAAAGCATTTGCTTGAGTATGACGATGTTATGAATAAGCAGCGTTTGGTTATTTATGGTTTGAGAAAAGAGGTTCTTCAGGGCGGGGACGGTCTCGACCAAATTATTGTCGAAATGTTATCCGACGTGACCGGAACCGTATTGGATACATTTGCCCCAGAAAGATTGAAACCTGAACAGTGGAATTTGCCCGGGCTCAGCACCGCAATAGCTCAGCAATATGGCTTGCAGCTCGATTTTTTACCGGGAAATATTCACCATGCGAAAGAGTTAACAGAAATTGTCAAAAAAGAAGTGAAGAAGGTATTTGACCAGCAAATCCTTAGGCTAGGTCCTTACTTCAAACAAGTTGAGAAAATGATACTTCTACAAACCATTGATCAGCGCTGGAAAGATCACCTTCAGGGTATCGATCAGCTGCGTGACTGGATTAATTTGCGAGCCTACGCTCAAAAGGATCCACTAGTAGAATATAAGCAAGAGGCCTTCAAAAAATTTGAAGAAATGAATTTTTCAATAAAGGCTGAGGTAGTTGAGAAATTCTTAAAAATTCAGCTGGTGCAACAACCTGGTGAGCCACACCAACCACCAAAAGAAATCATGAACCCTGAGGATGACGACGACAGTTATGAAGAAGAAGCAGAAGAAAGCTCAACTGATTCTGAGCTTGCACTTCAGGCGTTACAGCCAAAACGTAAGCAGCGCCTGATTTACTCTGGCGGTGATGAGGGCGGCGGTGGTGTTAACCAAAATATGTCTCGAAAAGATCGAAGAGAACTAGAGCGCAACAAAAAGAAGAAGCGTTTTTGACAGATATTCGTATTTTTAAACTTGAGATAAAATAATGGCGAAATGTCCGAAATGTCAGGCTGAACTATTGCAGGACTCGGGTCTTGTGCTGTGTCCAAGCTGCGGGCACCCATCAGTCTTAAATATTGACGGTAGTATTCAAGAGAATAGGCCCGCCGCTCCAATAGAAGAACTAAATCAGGAGCCTAATAATGAACTAGCTATTGCGCCAATTGGGTTTGAGCATCATGCGGACAAGCCTGCCGCCTCTGAATTTGCACTTTTTCAAAATGAAGCTGCGCCCCAGATCGACGTATCTCAAAATGATCCTTTTGAAAATATGCAACAAGGTTCTGAAAGTGTAAACATAAGCGAATATGCGAACTCTGAGTTTTCTCAAGGAAAAAACGGGGCTTTTGTTTATAATGTCTCAATATTAGACATCGACTCTAAAGAAATTCGTGAGTTTTTACGAGAAGCTATTAACGACAAGCGTTTTAATTGGGATGCACAAGCAATTATTTCTCAAATTAAAAACGGCGAGTTGCAGTTGAGAAACTTGTCTCCGGTGAAGGCGTCTATTCTGATAAATCGGATAAAGCGTCTTCCGGTTAAAATTCGGTGGAAACAATATGCTATCACGCAGGCAGAACACAACAACTCCACTTCCTAAGGTGATTTTTGTTATTGTGTTTCTCCTGGCTTGTTGGGCTCGCGCCAATGAGGCTCCGGCTCCGGCAGAAGCTGGCGATGGGAGCGTCGAAAAGACGATTAAAAAGCCACTTGAAGAGGCAAAAGTAAGAGAATGGCGCGACGACGAAACGCGGATTCAAAAACTAAAGGCTACACTTGAAAAATTTAACGCTGAAATTGAAGAGCTTTATGCGGCAAAAGCAAAAGCCAAGCGGCCCAGTGAGGTTGTCGATCTATCTAGAGAAATTTCGCGCAAATCAGAAGATATAAAAAAAGAATATGCTGAGTACAAAAAATTACTCTTGCACATTCGCTTTAAACATCCAGAAAAAGGTGACTTCACCGTCCATAAATATCAGCGCGAAGAACCCAATTCCCAAGATGAAAGTCATTTTGACTTGAGTCTTCAGGGAAGGCTGGACAAAGCAAAAGCCAATTTTGATATCCATTATTCTGTAATCCATAGAAAGCCAGCGGTTTCAACTGAGGCAGAACTTCAGCGAAAGCCTGCCGCGACCGAAGATTCAAAACGAATTGTACTTGCAAAATAAATCAAAGGACGGAGCTCTATTTGTTGGCCTAATTACTTAGAGCAGTTTAGAGACAGTTTAGAGACGGTTTCGGGGCAGCGGCAACCGATTTCAGTTTTTCGGTTTCGGTCCCGGTTATGGGTGGGTTAGTATTTTAAAATTGGGGGCCGCGCCTGAAATCAATTTGCCTGTCTCCCTGTCCCTGAATTTAAGTTTTCTATATTTTACCAATTAAAAAAAGAAAAAATCTGAAGGCGTCTAAAGCTCTTCTTCTACTGATTCTTGTGGGTGGAGCGCGCGTTTTTTCTTTTGCCGCTCTTCAATGATTTTTGTTTCGGTGGCATCTTGGCGCTGATTATATATTTGATTGTATTTGTCTTGTTCCTCAGCGCTGAGCGCTGGCAGGGCTGGTGGTCCCACGTAAACCGCCTTTCCACCAACAAACTGAACTTCTGTTGAATTGATATCTGAGCCTTTAACAACTCGGTAAATCCAGCGGTCACGACCCTGATGTCTCGCGAAGGTTGTTGGTGAGCCAGCGGCCTCAAGAACTTCATCTTTGAGCATGCCAATACGAAGGCTTTCTACGCGCTTTGATTTGAGCGTAACACAAGATACACAAAGTTGGGCCACCACTAAAAGAAAAAAATAATTGAAAAGAAGTTGCGATCGCATCCTATAATTATACCTTATAAAGGCGCGAATTCCGAATAAAAAATCGCTATGTAATTTTTGGTCAGCTGTCAAAAAACTTGTCATTTTGTAGTACTATTGTCTTTTCGTTGGTCTAGTTTCGGCAAGCGGGTTTTGCGGCAGCGGCGACCGATTTCGGTTTTTCAGTTTCGGTCCCTGAAGTCAGTTTAATTGTTTCACCGTCCCTAAACTAAAAAGGCGCATCATGTGCGCCTTTTTTCTTAAAAAAAGATATTTTAATTAAGCCTTTAAAAGACGTCGCTTATCAAGACCGTATTTTTCAACTTTCATGATTAGACCAGCTCGACTTATTCCAAGTTCTTTCGCAAGTTTTGACTTATTCCAGCCAGTTCTGCGGAGTCCATCTTTGATAAGTTCGCGCTCAAGATCTTCGAGTGCATCTTTTAGCTTGCCGTGAACGCGCGCACCCTGAACCTTGCCCTTATCACTAGCTTCAATGATCTTTGGTGAAAGCATATCGGCCGTAAGTTTGGTTTCGGCGCCGCTCAGAACTCCTAGGCGTTCCATCTCATTCTGGAGTTCCCTAACATTTCCCGGAAATTGATAGTCATAAAGTTTCTCTAGGGCGCGTTTAGTCAAAATTTTCTTTGGTCCGCCCTTTTCGGCTGACTTTGACAAAAAGAATTCTGCTAATACAGGAATATCTTCTTTTCGCTCGCGAAGCGGCGGAACGCGAATGTTGATCACGTTTAAGCGATAAAACAAGTCTTCTCTAAAAGTTCCAGCCTCTACCATATCCTTCAATGTTCGGTTGGTCGCAGCAATAATTCGTACATCTACTTTACGTGGCTCAGTGGCGCCCACCGGAGTGAAGGTACCCTCTTGAACTACGCGGAGCAGCTTCACTTGCATTTGAGGAGACGTATCACCGATCTCATCCAGAAAGAAAGTGCCCTTATCGGCTATTTCAAACAAGCCCTTTTTGTCTTTTATCGCGCCTGTGAACGAACCCTTTACGTGTCCAAACAATTCGGACTCAAGTAAATTATCGTTGAATGCAGAACAGTTTTGAATCACAAAAGATTTTTCTTTACGAAGAGAGTTGTAGTGAATGGCTTTGGCAATCAACTCCTTACCTGTACCATTTTCACCTTGAATGAGAACCGTGCTGTCCGCGGTTTTAACTTTATCGAGAAGAGCATAGAGCGATTGCATTGGTTTCGACTTACCAATCATATTGTCGTATTTATAGCGAGAGCCGAGTTCTTTATTGAGCTCTTTTATTCGATTTTCTCTCTGAGTAATTTCTACGTGGAGAGTGATGACCTCTTGAGCTACCAGGTCTACAAGCTCACTGAAGTGTTCGCGATCGGCATCATCCAGATATTTAAATTTAGAAAGTGAGGACTCAATTATATCTGATGAGGCACCAAATGCGGCGAGGCGCTCTCTGATCTCTTCGAGGCGCTGCGGCGTCGCCTGGTCTTTAAAGAAGCCCATTGCAACAACAGAGCCCATAACATCATTGTCGATCATGATTGGAAATACCGCAACGTCAAATCCTGACATCTCCCATTTTCGAAAACTGAAACGATTTTCTGAGAGGCGCATATCATCAAGAGCTTTGGTAACGAGTACTGAAAAATTCTCGGCTCCGGCATCCTTATTCAAATAGGTAGTAACTGCAGGGTTAAAAGAAAGAGATCGAGCCTTATCATAACCCCTTAAATAGCCGCGCTCGTCTGTGAACACAACATCGATACTCCACCAGGCGCCTAAGATTTGCTTTAGCTTTTTAATCACGTGTATATGATCAAATTCATCCCAATTAATCATGAACGACTCCCTATAGTTTTTTTTAAGGCAGCTTCAAAGTTGCCCACCATTGCACAACTTCTTATCGTCAAATAATTGGACAACTTTAATTTTCTGAGAAAAATTGAATAGGGCTTAGACAATCTAGACAAAAGACCACATACTATCGAGTAAATTCCAAATGATTTCGAATAATTGAGCGAGCCGTTTCAATCTGAGACAAAGACTGTAAAAGTGTATAGATGAACGCCAATTGACCAAAATAAAAAATGCAAAATAAAAAATGCAGCAAACAGAATGTCGAAAAAAAATAGACAGTTATCAGGCACCATCCTTTTCTTGTTGGCTTTGTTGGGTAGAGCAGTTGCTAGGCTGTTTGCGGGCAGCGGCGACTGAAATCAGTTTTTCAGTTTCGGCGCCGGTCATGGGTGGGTCAGTATATGCCAAGCAAAAAAAAAGAACCGATAACCCGGCTTGGCGAAATCATTCTTTTAGCCCGGATATTTCAGCAGTTTCGTCGTGAAATCGCTGATTCGCAGACTAGCCTGGCGCTTGAGAGACCTTTGAGTGAGGCAACCTCAAAGCAGGTTGTCGCAGTGAAAAGGTATCGAAAACGCCAGGAGCGAAGCGCCCAGACTAGCGAAGCGGCGATTGCAACAGAAATCTGATGAAATATCCGGGTTAGGACATGCGCTCATTTTGATTCATTTGCAAATTGTAGAAATTTGCATATACGCCGCCCTTTTCTAAAAGACTTCGATGATTGCCATGTTCAGCAACCTCACCATTTTTCATTACGATTATCCGATCAGAGTTAAAAATCGTTGAAAGTCGATGGGCAATCACAAAGGCGGTTCTACCCTCCATAAGTTTTTGAAGACCCTGCTGAACTTCCAATTCACTCACGCTATCGAGAGCACTGGTGGCTTCATCTAAGATAAGAATAGGGGCGTTTTTGAAAATTGCGCGGGCAATGCTAATCCTCTGCTTTTCTCCACCAGACAAAAACCCACCGCGCTCACCGACTTGGTTGTTGTAGGCTTGTGGAAAAGAACTAATAAAATTATGCGCATTTGCGGCCCGAGCTGCAGGTTCGACGTTTCGATCAACGCGTTCGAGATTTCCAGACTGAATATTTTCAGAAATCGTATCACGAAATAGAAAGACATCTTGAGTCACGAGAGCGATATTTTTACGTAAGCCTTTAAGGTCGAATTCATTGATAGGGGTTTCATCAATATAAATTTGGCCGCTGGTTGGATCAAAGAAACGACCCAACAAATTTACCACAGTTGACTTTCCGCTGCCACTCTCGCCGACGAGGGCGATGACCTCTCCGCGATTAACAGTTATTGAGAAGTTTTTAAGAACAAGTTCCTGTCCATAGGCAAAGCTAACATTTTCAAAGCGAATATTCTTCCAAGACTCCGGAAAGGGCATGGGGTTCGAAATTTGCGGAACGCGCATATTACTATCAATCAGTTTAAAGAGTCGGTCGCAAACCACGTAGCTTTGTTGCATTTTCACCAGGGCCGTTTGAAAGTTCTTAATCGGTGGCTGCAGGATTCCGGCCGCCATTACGAAAGCTGTAAATTCAGCGGGGGTCGAGGTTCCGCCGAGTATTTGGTGAAAAGCAAAAATAGAAAAACCCATAAAGCCGAGGGCGCCCATAAACTCGTTGACCGGGCTAATAGCTTCTTCACGAGAAATGATCTTATTGCGCGCATGCAAAAAGTCACCTTGGTTGCCGTCGAAACGACGCATGATTTTTTCTTCTAGATTAAAAGACTGTATGATGCGAACCCCATCAAGACTTTCTTTGAGTGTGCTCGTCAGACTGTCCATTGCCTCACGATTCAAGTGGCCATATTTTCTAAGGCTCTTACGAATTTGTTTCATCAGGACAATAAAAATGGGCGCCAAAATTAGGCTGAAGGCTGTGAGTTGCCAATTGATTAGGATCATTTGCACAAAAAGCACGATAATCAAAATGGGCTCACGAAAAATTGCCACCATGAAGAATAGACCCTCAAGTAAAATTCCAGTGTCATTGAGGACGCGATTGATCAGGCCGCCAGTTCCCGCTTCAAATGAATTGTGAAAGCTTAAGTTAAGGTGAACAAATTGCTCAACTAGGCGCCGTCGAACTCCAGCCAGAATGAGTTCTGCAGTGTACTTTGTTACCGTGGTGTGGATATATCGCGCACCGCCGAGAAAAAGAAACAATGCCGGAAAGGAGTAGGGAATCCACTGGGCAGCAGCCGCATCTTTTTCATCAAAGGCGTGATAGAGTCTATTTACCAAATGAATAGCCACTGGTGACAAGGCAGCCATAAATGCGCCGGAAGCAAAAACCACAAGCAGGCGACTTTTAAAGGGCCTCATAAAGGGCCATAGCTTTTGAATGGTCGAAAAAAGTTCTCTCATATTTATTTAGTCGTCCTCATTTTGATAATGTCGACTGCGACGATTTCCTTGTTCCCAAATCCGCATTGATTCGATCACCCAAATATTCTCTTAGGTATTTGCCCGTCAGACTATTTTTATTTTTCATAATTTCTTGGGGACTCCCTTCGGCAGTAATATTGCCACCATTTTTTCCGGCTTCTGGCCCCATATCAATAATGTAATCAGAGGCTCTGATCACGTCGAGATTATGTTCAATTAACAAAACACTCCCGCCGCCATCGACCAATCTATTTAAAACTCGCATCAGCATCTCAATTTCGCGAAAATGCAGACCTGTCGTAGGCTCATCCAAAATATAGAGAGTGGCCCTTTTTTGGGTCGCAATGAACTCTCGAGCAATTTTAAGGCGTTGCGATTCTCCGCCACTGAAGGTATTCGCCGCCTGCCCTATTCGAATATAATCAAGACCAACTTCTTTTAAAAAAGAAAGGGGCTTGCGAATATTTGGATAGTTAACGAAAAAATCCATGGCTTCAGCCACGGTGAGATTCAATACTTGAAAAATATTTCGATCTTTATAGGTAATTTCTAAAATCTCTCGGCGAAATTTCTTCCCCTCACAGGCATCACACAAAAGCTTTACATCATCCATAAAAACCATGTCGATCAATTGAAAACCAAGGCCTCTGCAAACCGGGCAGCGACCACCGTCAACATTTAAACTAAAAGTCCCCGGAGTATAGCCTCGTGATCTAGCTTCACTTGAGCTAGAAAAAATATTTCGAATGGCATCAAAGATCTTAAGATAAGTTACGGGACTGCTGCGGGCCGTTTTTCCAATAGGACTCTGATCAATAAAAAGAACACTTTTGATATGGTCAAATCCGGCCATCGCCTTAAAGCTTTGAGATTTTTCATATTCAAGCCCAAGTTTATGAGCCAGCGCTGGATATAGTGTTTGCGATACAAGGGTCGATTTGCCTGATCCTGAAACTCCCGTCACCGTCACAAGTCGATTTAAAGGAATACGCGCATGAACATTTTTCAAATTATTACCAATGCATCCTGAAATCTCAAATACATATTTGTAGGATTCAATGTCTACGGGTCGAGCAGTACGATCGACAGTCCACTTTCGATTGCGTTTTAAAAAGATAGCGGTATTTGAATTTTGAGCCGAATAAAATCCTTCAGTTTCTCCAGCATAAATAATTTCTCCACCCAGATGACCAGAGCCTGGACCAAGCTCAATTATGTGTGTTGAATTAGCAATGACATCATGATCGTGCTCAACAACGACCAGTGTATTGCCAAGTTTATTTAGCTTTTTCAAAATACTAATGAGGCGATCATTGTCGCGAGGATGTAAGCCGACGGTGGGCTCATCGAGTACATAAAGCGTTTGTGAAAGTCCCATGCCAAGTTGCTTTGCGAGAGATAAACGCTGAAACTCCCCGCCGCTGAGGGTGCGTGTTGGGCGATCTATTGTTAGGTATTCACAGCCTACCTCACTTAAAAAGCCTAAGCGAGAAATCAATTGCTGAAGAATGTCTCCGGCCATCTCCTTTTGCATAGGGGTTAGCTCAAGGCTTTGCAAAAACTGGTGAAGTTCTGCAATCGTGAGAGCGGACAGCTCTGAAATAGAGCGGCCTGCAACTTTAATGAATTCACTTTCGGTCTTAAGCCGGGTGCCCTTACACTTTGCACAAGTGAAGGGGCTCTTATATCGTGAAATAAAGACGCGTACGTGCATTTTATATTTTTTAGTTTCGAGATATTCAAAAAGACCGATCACCCCAAAGAATTTGCTGTCGCCCTTCCATACCCAGTCACGCTGCTCTTTTGGCAAATCCCGCCAAGGCGTATGTAAGTCGATGCCATTTTTTTTGCAGAAGGCATTTAATACACGACGATCATTTGCGGCAGAAGGCATTGTAAAGGGATGAATTGCGCCCTCTGCAATTGTGTAAGCATCATTTGGAATAATTTTTTGTTCGTCAAGAGTGAGGATGTTGCCAAAGCCATTGCAGGTTTGGCAGGCGCCAATGGGATTGTTAAAACTAAATAGGCTTGAGGTAATCATAGGAAAATTAAAGCCGCAAATAGAACACGAATTCTCCTCCGAGAAATTGGCAAAGTTGCCATCGATGCTCATTACTGCGGCTCGGCCACTGGTCATATGGGGATTAAATTTTAAAGTGCTTCGATAAGCCACCCCGAGTGAATCAGCAAGACGACCCTCTTCATCTTTATAAAACTGCAGGCGATCAATGACGATGAAGAAGTCATCCATTGGGATGTCCTTAAGTGACTTGAGATTGACTTCAATGATTTGCCCCATTGTCTGAATTTGATCTGGATTTTGGCAAATCGGACCGACACTAACAGGCAAAGCGGATTTTAGCGCGGTGGTAGACTTCATTTTGCTGGGCGTAGCTTTTTTAGGTTTTGTTTTTTTTGACTTATCAGCGCTGGCCACAAATTTTGCCGGAGGAATATAAATTCGTGTAAAGCCTTCTTGTAAAATCATTTTGTGAATTTGCGTAGCGGATAAAGTTCTTCCCGATGAAAAGACCGGCGTCAAAATGTAACCCCGTTGATCCGAAAAACGCAGTAAGGACTTTTTGGTTGCCGCCGTAATAGAATCTTTCTCAATTCCGAAG
This sequence comes from Bdellovibrionales bacterium, assembly GCA_043784965.1. Classification (GTDB taxonomy): domain Bacteria; phylum Bdellovibrionota; class Bdellovibrionia; order Bdellovibrionales; family JAMPXM01; genus JAYTQQ01. Next base: position 3,690 of record JAYVXS010000114.1, on the reverse strand, counting down.
CCATAGGTTGGACAGTAGGCCCGGCCAATTTTCTCATACAGGAGGCGCAAATAGTCTATTACCTCCGTGGTAGTTCCTACACTTGAGCGCGAAGTCTTCACTGAGTTTTTTTGCTCAATCGCAATGGCGGGCGGGATATTATTGATTCCCTCAATATCAGGTTTTGGGGCCTTGCCCAAAAATTGCCGAGCATAATTATTGAGAGATTCAATATAGCGACGCTGTCCCTCGGCGTATAGAGTTTCAAATGCGAGTGAACTCTTTCCCGATCCGCTTGGTCCACAGATAACGGTGAATGATCCAAGGGGAATTTCAATATCAATATTTTTGAGATTGTTCTGCTTGATTCCCCAAATTTGAATCGATTTTTGAGCTGGAATTTTTTCGCCAGCCGTACTCATTCAGAGAGGTCCTCTTTAATTAAATCAGCATCAGATTTTGAATTTGACGAATCATTTAGTGTTTTTGGCTCAGTACCACGTAAAAAGGCCTGATGAACAATCTTTGTAGAAGTTGAAGAAGCGAGCTTGCCAGTATTGTTATCAATGTTTGCAAATACGATGTTATCAGGTTTCGGAAAATCAATAATTGGAAGAGTTTTATGTGCAAACTTCATAAACTCTAGCCAAATTGGTAATGTGGTATTGGCTCCAGCTTGGCCGACGCCAAGAGTTTTTTCTTGATCGTAGCCAACCCAAACGCCGGTCGCAATTTGTGGAGTATAGCCAATAAACCAAGTGTCGAAAAAACCATTGGTGGTGCCAGTTTTACCTGCGGCTGGACGGTTAATTGAGCGGGCCCGACCCGCAGTTCCGCCTTCATCAAAAATCACCCCTCTTAAAATGCTGGTAATCAAGTATGCGGTTTCGGCCGAAATCAATTGTTCTGCATCTTCGAAAAACAAATGCGGAGTTTTATATTTGGCTAATGGTAAATCACTGTTTGAGAGTTGCTGATCTCCACCGCCGCCGCCGCGGGCTCCGGCTCCGACTGAGCCTGCAGCGGCCGCATTCGCAGCGTGCAGCTTATCTGCAGATGCGGGAGATGCTGCGGCGGTAAGCCCATCGTCAGCTTTTTTTACCAGGTACTCTTTTCGTTTTTCTTCAAAGAGAGTATCGATCGGTTCGATTTCCCGTGCGAATTTTTTATCAAGACTTAGTTTTTCAAGAATAACTTTTCCAGAATGATCTACCACTTTTTGAATGATCAGCGGGCGAATGCGCTTTCCGAGACGCCCCAATTGTGAAAAGGCCTTTGTCATTTCATATAGAGTAACGCCGCTTGAGCCAAGTCCCATTGTAATATCATTTGCCAAAGGAGAAAAAACGCCGAGCCGCCTGGCATATTGAGTGGCCCAGTCAATACCAATATCCGTCAATATTTTAACCGTAGGAATATTCAATGAGCGAATTAAAGCATTTCTAAATAACATTTCTCCCATAAACTTATTTGCATAATTATGGGGTTTATATTTTTTGACGTCGTCCTGGCCCTCTTCAGCGGCCGCGTCCTTTTCTTCAAAAACAACTGGCGTATCAGCGACCGGGCTTGCTGCCGTCCAACCCTTATCAAGGGCTGCGGTATAAACTAAAGCCTTAAATGATGAGCCGGTCTGTCTTTTAGCCTGGAGGGCTCGATTGTATTTGCTGACGCGAAAATCACTGCCGCCAACCATGGCGGTCACCTCTTGGGTTACTTGATCAAACGAAAGAAGTGAGGCCTCAACCAGCGGATCTTGTTCAAGCGTTGCTTGGGCATAGTCCAAAGTGCTGCGCACGAGTTTTAAGTTCTCTGGGGTTGGCTTTGCTTTGCCAGGTGTTAGCTCACGAACCAAACGCTGAGATGAAAAGCGCTCGCCAGTAATTCGTACCAAGATGACATCGCCTTCTTTAAAAATTTGTGAGGGTTTAGTAATCTTTGGGGCCGCATCACTGGTGACTGCGGGATCAGGCTTTCGGGCCCAACTGATGTCAGAGATATCAAGAAGTGCTTGGCCATCACCAAAGCGAACTTCAGTTAGGCCTAGCTTGTCATCGATTCGACTAATTACGGCCTCGAGAATTTGACCCTTACTAACATAGGGCGGGATATTACTTACTGGATCGTTGTTGGCATCTTTTTTATGAAAAATATTAATCGGCAAATCTTTTGGAGCATTTCCGCTCGCCTCAATTACTCGCACCGGAGCAAACTCTCGCACCAAACTTTTTCGACTGGTGAGCAAAAACTCATTCATTTCATCGTTTGAATTTAAATGTCTTACGACACCACGATATCCTTGGCGCTTATCGATACTGCGCAAGCCTTCGTGGACTTGGGTGTTGGCCTCCTGCTGTAAAGTGTAATCTAGGCTCGTATATATTTTGACACCCTCGTTCAGCAGACGATCTTCGCCAATTTCTGGAACCAACATTTGTCTTAAAGTTTCGACAAAAAATGGCGCCACACTTTTATATTCTTTTCCAAGATAAACCTGAATGGGCTCGGTTAATGCCTTTTGCTCTTGTTCATTCGTGATGTAGCCAACGATCTGCATGCGATTTAAAACATAGCGTTGGCGATCTTTTGCTTGTTGTGGATGTTTTGAAGGGGCGTACCTTTCGGGAGACTGCGGTAAGCCGGCAAGCAGCGACATCTCGGCGAGTGTCAAATCATCAATGCTTTTTCGAAAGTAAGTTTGCGCCGCAGCCGCCACCCCATAAGCGCCCTCACCAAAATAGATTTGATTCAAATATAGGTATAAAATATTTTGCTTTGATAAATTTTCTTCCATTTTATAAGAGAGCAAGGCTTCTTTAATTTTTCTAGAAAGCGTTCTCTCAGGTGTAAGCAACAAAGATTTTGCGACCTGTTGGGTAATGGTTGAGGCCCCTTGTTTGGTGCGGCCGGCACGTAAGTTTGCAAGTGAGGCGCGCAATATCGCCAAATAATTGAGGCCGCCGTGCTCATAAAAAGTATCATCCTCAGTTGCAATAAACGCATTAATCAATAATTTCGGAATTTTTTCAAAGGGCACCAAAATTCGATTCTCTCTCGAGAATTCGCCAATTTTTTCTCCGCCACGAGCAAAGACATCAGAAACAAGCAATGGCTTATAATCCTCGACCTTCATAATTTGCGGTAGATTCGCTGACGCCGAAAAAAACAGAAGGGCGCCGCCACCAACCGCCAAAAATGTTAATGAAAAAACCAAGATGATAATGTGTTTTAATTTCACAGCTTATGACTCGCTCTGTAGGTTTAAAGGTCGTGGCATTCAGTTCTCATAATCGAAGTAAATTATGATACTTTGGATACCAAAGATATTCAAGGGAAGGGCATAGCATAGGCTCGGCCTGACCGCAGTTAGGACTGCGTCAAAAAAAGGAACTATTTAGAGGTCTTCTTGGTCTTTCGCAATGGCCCCTTTTTGTACTCCAGATTTGTTGCAATGGCGTCAGCACAAACGGATGCCCGACCCGCGGTATCGTAGGGCAGGTTTTCGACGGGAATATCAGTGCTTTTAAGATTCTTAAGTTCCAATCCCTCGAGATACTTAGTGAATGCTAGTTTACTACTGGCTATTTGCTCGTTTGGAGACTTAAGTCGGTCGTCATTGCAAACTTTGGCGGCCTCCTTACAGCTCGCAAGAAGTCGGCCCAGGGTTCTTGGCGCATTCGTTAAATCAGGCACATCTTTATTACTTCCGTT
>JAYVXS010000113.1:0-6111 GCA_043784965.1 Bdellovibrionales bacterium | reverse complement strand
GTCGGTTTGGCAAATCCGGGCGTCGAGGAAGTGAAATCGACGCACCTGCCGTGGCTGGCGGGAAATCTTCGGCGCGCCAAGGTGCTGGTAAACGTCGTTGGCAGTCGAGCGGAAGATTTCGCGAGCGTAATCTCGACGCTCGATGGCGCCGCGGCGGTGGCGGGATACGAGCTGAACGTGAGCTGCCATCAACTTCAAAAAATTTCTCCGCGCAAAACCATCAGCGCCATCGTCTTCTTTTAAAGGAGATGAGAGGAATTCAGTTTCTGCTTTCTTGGCAAATTCAGCATCTTCATAGTACTGCTCGAGTCCAAGCCAAAATTCTGATTTTTGAATCTGATTTTTGTTGGTTTTTAAGTTCTCAGTATTTTCCATATTCTCATTCCATTCGTCTGGCTTAGTTAAACCCGGTGAATTAAAAATTTAGTAATGACAAGTTGAGCAGCTATTTGGCGCATTGTTTTCAGGCTGTCTATGGCAGTTCACACACCAGCCCATAGATAATGACGAGTGTTGATAGACGCGTGCCATTGTTTCAATCGGACCATGACATTTATGACATGACTCAGGCGTGCCAAATCTTTGCACATGGCGCTTGTGATTGAATTTCACAAAATCAGGCAGCATATGCACTTTCACCCAAGCAATTGGCTCATTTGCCGCATAGGCAGTTTTGATTCTCTCAATTGCGTCCTTCTGGGCACTCCCAGGAATCACAATATGACAATTCATACAAATATTCAGACTTGGAACCGCCGCGTGATTAGCTCGCTCAGCACTTGAGTGACAATATAAACACGGAATTTTATAATTACCCGCATGAAGCTCGTGAGAATATGGAATTGGTTGCTCGGGCTGATAGCCCTGATTATATCCAATGCTTCCCCATTCAAGTCCCATCGGAAGCTCACAAGAAGTAAGCCCCAAAAGCACGACGGCAAATGCTAAAATAAGAAAGCGTCGTGAAAAAGTCTTTGTACAATTTGAAAACATATTAGAGTCCCTCGATGAGACGCCGACACCAGACCTAAGTCCTGCATAGACTAGAAAATCAACAATGGATTATATAAGCTAAAGACAAGCTAACGAATTTGTTTGAATTTTGGAAATACTTTTTGAAAATCAAATGAAAAAGTTTAGTAAAGAATCAACTCGCTTAACCGACTTAGCGAAGAAAATGAAATTTATGCATATGAATCAGGCAGTTTTCATATTTTCTCTAAATTCAGCACTCGCGAATCTGCCTACGCTCTCGTCAAACCACCAAATTCACTTCTTATTTTTTGCCATGTAAGCGTTAATTAGATCAGCTAATTCAGTAAAATAGTCACCTTTTCTGAGAACTATTTTTTCAGTAGGCATTCCTTCAAGGTGAGATTTAAGCTTAGTTTTTATATTATAAATTGGTCCCGCAATTTTGTGCGAAAAATACAAAGCACTTGCCGCTGTCCAGGCCACCCCAAAAAAAACCACAAGAGCGAAAGCATAAGACCAGCTGATGGCCGCTTTATATGCTTCAATAGCACATGCAACATCTACATTTTCAATTCGATTGAAATCTCGATTTATCTTCATTGACATAAAGCCAATAAAAACAGCCACTGTTGTGAAGATGATCAATCCACTAAGTGTTGAAATGAAAATAAATCGAACCTGAAAAGGCCGGTCGATCAAGAGAAGTTTTCGTCTTCGTATTTCTTTCATTTGCATAGAATAACTAAAGGAAACAAAAATACAAAGAAAATACAAATTTTTATTATATCCTCGACTACTACTCTACTTAACTGAAACCGCTTTTCTTTGATGAACTACATAACTGACATATCCAACATATATAAAGTGAAGAAGCACGAAGCTAGCAACATATTGCACCCCTCCTGCGCCAAAGCCGTAGGAGTGAAGGCCCGCACCCAAGACGTAATTCACTCCATACCAAGCCATCATAACAAGTGAAAATGATATTACGCTGCTTGCAACAAAGCCAAATTCTCTCAGCCAGCCAGCCAATTTACCATGCAAAATTGCAATATAGCCGAGCAGTGCAATGAGCGCCCAAGTCTCCTTTGGATCCCAACCCCAAAATCTGCCCCAAGAATAGTCAGCCCAAACCCCGCCCATGATAATTCCGGTCGCAAGTAGTACCACACCAATTTGCATTGCCCGATAAATGGCCTGATGAATTTCTTTTACCCTCAGGCTATTTCCAGTTTCGCCTTTTAAAAATTGAAAAAGACCCACATCACCAAGCGCAAAGGCTAGAAAAAATGCCGAATAGCTAATAGTGATTGTGAGAACATGAATACTAAGCCAAAGATTACTTCTCAAAACAGGCTCAAGCGGCTGAAGACTACTATCTAATATTGCTGGAGCTTGAGAGGCCACGATTAGGCATAGAATAGCCACGGAAGTGCCTGCCAAAAGAATGAAAAATCTTTTCTGAAACGCCTCAAATATCATTGAAAAGAAGACGGCCCCCCATGATACCCATACGACGGACTCATACATATTTGAAACCGGCGGTCGACCAGTCAAATAGACACGTATTCCAAAGCCATATGTATGCATAGCAATTGCCGCTAGTGCAAAAAACCAAGCTCCACGGTAAGCCCATTTATTTTTTGTAAACCAAGCAAGACTCATCACCAATGTGCTAAATAAATATAAAATCCAAGTATTCAAAAATGGATTCAAATCGTTGTAATGAACCTCAATTGCAATATCTTTTTCAGTCGCAGCATAAGTAGAGTTTTGGGTAAATGCATAGGACTTAAAATCGTTCACAGCCTTCTCTAAACTTAGCGTGGACTCCCCCGAAACTGCTTGCTGCTCAACTCCAGGCAGAACATGCGCAAAAGCTTTCGAAATTTGAGCGAATTTTGCAGAACCCTCAGGTGGCAGATCGACAATTGATATCCAGGAGTCATTTTTTGCCTTTTGCGCCTTGGCCGCTGACAAATTTGGAAGCTCGCCGGGCAGTATCGGAACGTCAGGCGTTTGGCTTGCGGCACTGAGCGGTAGAACGCGGAGAATTTGGCCATTTTTAATGGCCATGAAAAGACCAAGTTGATTTTGCAACCTCTGAACCGCCTGAAAATACGGATCGAGTTTCTCTTTTGTAGCCTGACGCCCTTGCAACTCTTGAAACACATAACTAATACGATCATTAGTTAGAAAAGATGCGATATCAAAATAAGCCTCTTCAGTATTGAGTTTAAGCGCTTCTTTTAATCCACGATGAGAAACCTGAAATAGCTTTTTCTTTTCCCACGCTTCTGGAACTAAAAACCAGGTGGTCACAACCTCAATGGCGGGTCGCGATTGAAAGCTTTGTTTACCGTAAATAAGCTGAAGTGACTCGCGCGCGAATGTATCATAGGGCTTTATGCGCCCACCATCTTGTACCGGAAGTAGCTTCAATGCCGCCATTGCATCTCCCGCAATAGCCTGATTCGCGCCAAGTGAGCTAAGGCAAGAAACTATAAATGACGAGAAAAGTAGACAAACCAGCTTTTTCATAATGACTCCAGTGATTTTTGAGACGGACTCTTTGTCGATCCAGCAAGTGACTTCTTTACTGTTTTGTAGTAAAACAAATGCATTATCCCCAAAACAATAATCAAAGCTCCAAGGTATTTTATCCAGCGACCCGGATCGCGATTTACACTCAAGATAGACATAGTCGGCCGACCGGTCTCATCTTCTTGAAAAGAAGATTGATAGAAAGTAAAGCCTCCGTATTTAAGCGGCTCGTTCATCGATATTTTAATATGATCCACTATCTGCGGCCCAGCTACTGATATTGGATGGCTCGCATCAGCTCGCCGCGCTCCCTTTTCTTCTAAAGTAACCACACTTTCATAGCTAGCGGCGCGATTGGTTCCGGGATATCTACCAACGCTAAAATTGGTCAATTGCAAATTAAAATCGAGCAGGATTGAGCGATTAGCATAACTTATTGCGTAGGCTGAACTTGCAGTAAACAATCGCAGGGGCGAGTTCAATTGCAGCCAATGTTCAATTGGCTTTGCCTGAGCGCCATTTTCTTTAAAAATAAGCTTCAGTGCCGGAGCTGTAAGTGGTGTCGGCCGATCAAGTGCCACGAATTTCGTATGCTCTCTTGCATGCGGCATAAATTTAAAAATTCGCAACTTCATATTCATCCAACCCGTATCTAAAACGTCTCCGGCATTTGCCGTTCCCCGCTTGATGTTATTGGGATCTGACCGAGAGTAAATTGCATATTTGAGCTTCTCGCTATCAATTGGCGTTAGCACGATGGCAAACTTTCCGCGCATATCTGGATTTTCATTGGTCAAAATAATTTGTGCAGGCCCAAGGTCTTTTATAGCCTCACGCTTGCCAGGCTGCCCGCCAACCCAGTCAGTTAAGTTGACGTTGGCATTGGTCAATTGAAAACGAACCGCGGGGCCGTCATCGACTGATTCAGAGGTAACAATTTTATCATCACGTAGAGCGAATGGTAGAAACTCGACAACATCAACTACGGCATCAGGAAGAACAATATGGAGGGGATCTTTTTCAGGGCGATGAATATAAAAGTCCACTTCATTTCCGGTCGCGCCACGATAATCATAAAGCTTGATTGGAGCTCTGTCGGTGGGCAAAGAATAGACCACGAAGTCTTGATCGCTAACGACAATTTTTTTTGATTTCTCACCAATTCCAAAGGCCATGGACCCATCTACTCCGTAGTATTGGGTAATAACGGAGCCCCCAATTAAAACAATGATGCCAATATGAGCACAGACAAATCCTGTATGCTTTGCTTGCCATGGCCAGCGATCGATCATCACAGCAATCAATGTGAGAATGAGCGACCCCATTATCAGAGTCATCCAAATCGAGTGATAGACTATCTTCTGTGCAATCGAAGCATCAAATCTCGCTTCAACAAATGTGCCCCACGCAATTAATGTTGCCAATGACAAGATGATCACGACGGCCATTTTAAGGCTTGCGATTTTTTTAATAATCTTTCGAAAACTTAGTTTTTGCAGCATCTCTCTCACAATCCTAATGTTGGCCTAATGTTGGCCTAATGTTGGCCTAATGTTGGCCTAATGTTGGCCTAATGTTGGCCTAATCTTGGCCCAGTTCTAATTCAATTCTGGCAGACCTTGCTGAACAAGTGTTAAAGCTTTCTCAAGACGACTCTGAACCTCTGGTAATTTATCGCCGCTCAGTTGCTTAGTTGTTTCATTCATATAGAGTGCGCGATTGAATTCTACCTGAATAGCCTCTTGTCCCTTTAATGGCTCACCATAAGTCTCGGTCAAACGACCACCTTTATAGGGCCAATTGTAAGCAACTTTGAAACCTGAGCTCTGATATGATTTCATCACTAAATCTTTAAAAAAAATAGAACAACTTTTGCCCTCACAATCACTGACCACCACATCAGCTCGATGCTCACCTGGATCGCGATGCTCAGAAGTTCCGACGGAAGGCATGCTATGTAAGTCTATATGAAAAATTCTTTTGGCTCCCAGCTTTCGAAAGCCCTCATAAGCACTTTCAATTTCAAGATGAAATGGATTGAAATATTTCTGCACCAATTCATCGTGCATCATCTTCGTTATTGGCTTAGGCATAAGCTTTTCTCCAGAAGTGGTTATGACCCAATGAAGTCCTCGCGAGAACTTTCCGGCAGGATTTGCACTTCCTAAAACCGAACTCGCATCAACATCTTCGCTCAATCGATTGAGATCAATCACGTATCTATGTATATCGGCGACAATAGCCTTAAGTTTGAGCTCCTTGATTGCGGGATTGTATAGGATATCGACAAAACGATCGACATCATACATTTTCAAAACTTCTGAATGATTCAAAAGCCAACTGGCTTCTTTAGGAATCATTTCACCAGAATGAGGTATCGAAATAAAAAATGCTTTCATAGCATTTCTCCTTAAATGCCGGCAGCTTCAATAAGCGCATCCTGCTCAGCTGTTGACTCAAAATGAGATTGGGCTATACATAGTTTATGGCTTACGAATCTCAAAAAATCTATACCAAAACAGGTGACCTTGGCCAAACCTCTTTAATTGGGGGCACGCGCGTTAGCAAAGCTGAATTGCGTCTCAACTCTTA
>JAYVXS010000112.1:0-18421 GCA_043784965.1 Bdellovibrionales bacterium | reverse complement strand
AGTTTTTCAGGACTTACTTCTTGTATGACCTCATCTTTTCGCCAATGAACAGCAATTTCACTCGGCGTCACCAAAGGCACAACCAGCTTAGTATCAAGCTCTGAAATTTCTTCAAAGTGCTTTAAGATGCTGCTCAGTTGTTCGCTAATTTGAATGGCTTCTTGGTCATTGAGGCGGAGTCGCGCCAATTTTGAAATATGCTGGATTGTTTCTTTTGTAATCACCTTTTGACTCCCCTTAAAAGTAGAAGCGTGAATTTACCGAAGTGGGTCCTGGCGATCAAGGATTTGCGTGTTTTTTGACATACCATTGCTGCGCGTTGGTCTTTGACGCCGCAAGGGCGCGATCATCATACTTGGTCAGATGAAACCAACAGAGAAAAAAAGTGAGCCAGAAAAGCTAATCCTTGCCCTTAAGGAGCATTTGCGGATCCACGACTACAACTACTACGTTCTGGATTACCCAAAAATTTCAGATCAAGAATATGACAAGTTCTTTGCACAGCTTATTCGCTTAGAGACGGAGAATCCTCAATTCATCACTAGTGATTCGCCCACCCAGAGAATTGCAAACCTAGCCTCATTGGGCTTTGAAAAGGTATCACACCGGCTACCAATGCTTTCTCTTTCAAACTCGTACTCGCCAGAAGATATCTTGGCATTTAGGGATCGGGCTCTTAAGTTTTTAGATCGCAAAGAGGATTTCGAATACTTTTGTGAGCCTAAATTTGATGGGCTCGCTTTGGAGCTCATTTACGAGAATGGAATATTAACCGGCGCGCTCACTCGTGGCGATGGAAGCATTGGTGAAAGTGTTTTGAGTACGGTTAAAACAATTCGCGCAATTCCGCTACGTCTTCACACGCCAACACCGCCAAAACTCATTGAAATTCGCGGAGAAGTACTAATTTTTAAGAAAGATTTTAAAGAGCTTAATGAAGCTCAACAAGAGGCCGGGGAGGTCCCCTTTGCAAATCCACGAAATGCCGCCGCCGGAACGATTCGTCAGTTAGACCCTAAAATCGCCGCTCAACGGAGGCTCAAGTTTTTTGCCTATGCATTGGGAGCACACGAAGGCGTCACTTTTTCTTCACAACACCAGCTCACCCAAGATTTTTCAAAGTGGGGCCTGCCCGTGGTCTCTGAGCTCGACGGAGCACTCGTTAATATAGCGAAGTCGGCAGCCGATGCCATCGCGTACTATCACAAAATTGAAAAATTGCGCCCCAAGCTTGCCTTTGAAATTGATGGCATTGTGGTGAAAATCGACGATTTTTCGTTACAGGAGCGCCTCGGATTTGTTGCGCGAAATCCACGCTGGGCGACAGCAGCAAAATTTGCTCCAGAGCAAGGCACAACCTTAATTAAAGAAATCGTTGTCCAAGTAGGTCGCACTGGAGCCCTCACTCCCGTAGCCATAATGGCGCCGGTTCGTGTTGGCGGAGTCAGCATCACTCATGCAACTCTTCATAATCAAGATGAAATTTTTCGTAAAGATATTCGTATCGACGATACCGTTATTATTCAGCGTGCTGGGGATGTCATCCCTGAAGTCGTTGAAGTCGTTTTAAATATGCGACCGGCGCACTCAAAAATTTTTCAAATTCCAAAGCGCTGTCCGGCTTGTCATCAATTGGCAACCCAACTTGAGGGCGAAATTGTTTTGCGCTGTACAAATCCCGTTTGTCCTGCAGTTCTTAAGGAGTCTCTAAAGCATTTTGTGGCTCGTCGTACAATGAACATTGAAAAGCTTGGCGATCGACTAATTGAAGTTTTAGTAGACGCGGGCTTGATTAAAGCATTTTCGGATATTTACCGTCTAAAGTTTGCAGACCTCATTAAAGTTGACCGACTCGGAGAAAAATCAGCGCAAAATCTGCTTGCTGCAATTGAAAAAAGTCGCGCCACCACACTGGCTCGCTTCATTTTTTCTTTGGGCATTCGTTTCATAGGAGAGCAAACCGCCAAGAGCTTAGCGCGACACTTTGATACAATTGAGATGCTCTCGATCGCCCCCGCCGAAGACCTTTTATTGATTGAAGATATTGGCCCAAAGGTTGCGGAAAGTATTATCATCGCTTTTAAAAACCCAAAGTTTAAAAGTGAAGTTTTGGCGCTGCAAGAGCTTGGCGTTAAGATTACAAATATAAAATCGGAGTCACTCAGTTCCTCTGCACTTCAGGGTAAAAAATTCGTCATAACAGGAACTCTCCCTCGGGGTCGCGACGAGGTAAAGGAATTGATCGAAAGCAATGGCGGACTTGTTCTTTCGGCTGTGAGCAAAAAGGCAGATTTTGTTTTGGCTGGAGATGAAGCTGGCTCTAAACTTGAAAAAGCCCAAGAGCTTGGAATCGCAATTTTAAATTGGACTCAGTTTCAGAAAATGCTCTAGCTCGCAGACAAAAAAGTTTTTACTTTTTTATCTAAGCGCTAAAGGCTCGCCACAAAACAGAAATGCGCTTTCAAAGAAAGCGCACCTTATTTTAAACTTTTAAAAAATTAAAGATGATCGATTACAATATCGCGAGCCATAACGGTTTTTCTACCGTCTGCCTTAGCGCTTTCAATGCCTTTTGCACAGAGCGCTTCGATCGCTTTACTCAATTGCTCAACTGTCTCAGACGAAGTATTGCATCCGCCCTTTTCTTTGATGTACTTTTTCACTTTGCTGGTCACAACTAGTATTTCTGGCATTTTGTCTCCTCACCAATTCGCATTTTTTAAAGTATATTGACTCATATCAGTAAACATTGGAGCAGAGTCGGTCAGCATTTTCAAGCGATCTAAAGGCTTAGACGCAATATGTTTGAGCTGAGCGCCGCATTCCTCGACTTAGGGCTAGTCCAGTTCATTATATTTACGCTTCTGATGAGGGTGGTGACTCAGTAGTTTTTTTCGCAACGGCGGCCACAACCCAAATGCTGACTTCATATAAAAAAACCATCGGCACCAATAGCATTAGCATACTTAACAAATCCGGCGGAGTAATTATGGCCGAAATAACTCCAATGCCAACAATTGCATAGCGTCTTTTTTCACGAAGAAATTTTGCATCGACCACACCGATGATTCCAAGGAGAGTAATAATGAGTGGCAGCTCGAATGCGGCACCAAAGAGTAAGGTCGTGGTAATAAAAAATGATAAGTATTCATTTATAGTGATCATAGGTTTGTCGACATTGCCGCCAAAGGTAAACAAAAACTCAAACGCCGCAGGAAAAACCAAATAGTAAACGAAGCTCACGCCGGCCAAAAAGAGTCCCGAACCCGTGCCCAAAAAAAGCATGGTATATTTTTTTTCTTTTGAGTAGAGGCCGGGGGCCACAAATCGCCAAACTTGATAAAGCCAAAAGGGAGTTGATAGCATTACCCCGGCCATGATCGAAACCTTAATGGCCGCGACAAATTTATCCATGGGTGAAGTAAACACCAATCCGCCTACACCGTCCTTCAAATAAGGCGCAACCGGCGCTCGAATAAAATTAAAAATTTTTTCATTAAAATAAAAGGTGATTCCCGTGCTAACGATAATTGCATAGGCAGAATTTATAAGCCTGACTCTCAGCTCAGTTAAATGATCAATAATCCCCATGTCTCCACGATCACTCATTTTTTGCCTTATTCGGACTCTGTGTTGGATCTTGTTTATCTAGATTGGCTTCTGGTCCGGCTTCTGGTCCGGCTTCTGGTCCGTGGCCCTCGGGGGGCGGCACTCCTGTTACTGAATCTACAGGTATCGGCGACGGCGGCATACTTTGCTTATGCAGTTCATCGTTGGTAAAATCCCGGGCATCGGTAATTGTTTTTGTTACGTCTCCGGTAACTCGCTTTAACTCATTTAAGAATCGACCAATACTTCGCGCAACCTCTGGTAATTGCTTGGGGCCAATCACAATAAGCGCAATCGCGGCGAGTAACAGCATATGGGCAAAGCTAAGTCCAAACATGATTGAAGTTTAGCTAAGCGGGAGGAGCGTGTCTAGCACAGACATTTTTCAAATTCATTTTTTTACTATTGCTTTTTATATGCGCTTTGTTGGCGTGGGCCGGCTATTAAGCCTTTTTCAAGAAGCTTTTCGCGGGCAAACTCTGATCCTGTCGAATTGTAGTTTTCAAAAAGCCTCATAATATTGGCTTCGTCTGTTAAAAGTGATTTTGCACTAATATAGGTAAGCACCTCTGCAAACTCCAAAAATCTTTTCGCGTATTCGTTGTAAAGTTTTGCCGAGGTATCTTCTTTCACGCAGCCAGCAAGAGTGGCATAAGCAGAGCCACCCATTTCAGCATAGTAATCAATGTCCACGGTTTTTCTCTGAAGTGAATCGCCAAAAAAACCACTCAGATAAAGGCTACGATCTCCCATTTTTTTTAATAGTTCAACTCTAGTGACTGGCTCTGCACCGGCCGCCTTTAAGTAGGTTTCTGCCAAAGTCGCCTTTGTTTTTCGACCCGAAGAGTCCGTTTCATCAAAAAGATTCTCCGCGGCCACATGAAATTGCAAGACCCCAACTAAATAGTTTTCTGCTAAGGGAAAGGTTCGAACATTTCGCTCCTCAAAGGCGTCTCGAACAACTTGCGAAAAAAAATCTCGACTCGACAAAACTAGGCTTAATGCTGCTGCTGTGTTGCTCATAAAATGGTCTCCCCCCTCAGCCTCTCTTTTCGGCGTGGACCAGCTCTTATATTACCTATTTTTATAGGTTTTTGGGTTTTTTTATGAAAAGTAGCTTCGTCTGGTCCAAGGGTAGATCTTATCCACGGCCCGACCTTTGGGAGCTATAAGTAAAAACTCTTAAACTGTCTCAATTTCGAGCTGCTGGCGGCCCTATCCTTTTTTTATTGGTCTGGTTGCATAGAGTAGTTTAAAGGCGGTTTCGGGGCAGCGGCTACCGATTTCGGTTTTTCGGTTTCGCTCCCGGTTATGGGTGGGTCAGTTTGATATATTGGCGGCTAGTTGATTGGCAAGAGTGCCAATCAACTAAGCGGAATGATTTATCAACTTAAATCCATATAATATATGCCATATTCTTCGTCGGCATGCTGATTTCTGCCCCTGCCCCTGCCCCTGATATCCGGGTTAACTGTCTCACCGCCCCTGAACTCAGGTTTTCCATATTTTGCGAACTAAAAAAAGAAAGAACCGCTGCTGGTACGACAGTGTTGTTGGTTATTAAAAATACCTTTTATGCTCACCAGGGCGCTGAGCTTCCGACCGCGCTAATGACATCGTTTTGTTTAAAAATATC
This sequence comes from Bdellovibrionales bacterium, assembly GCA_043784965.1. Classification (GTDB taxonomy): domain Bacteria; phylum Bdellovibrionota; class Bdellovibrionia; order Bdellovibrionales; family JAMPXM01; genus JAYTQQ01. The sequence continues at coordinate 13,176 of JAYVXS010000112.1, read as the reverse complement.
GGTTGCCACGCTTTGAATCTCTTTCGCGGTAACCTGATTAATGTGGTCTGCAAAGCGAAATGTTTCGGCACTGTCAATTCCATAGAGCTCATTGAATAGAATTGAGGACCCAATAGCAGAGTTCCTTTGAAGATCAATGTCATAGCGGCCAATTAAATATTTTTTTGCACGCACTAGTTCTTCATCGCCGATTTTCTTATCAACTAGCTTATTGAACTCTTCTTTAAGCATTGAAATGGCCTTCTTGCCCTTTTCAGGCGAGCAGCCTATATAGGCTCCGAAATATCCAGTATCGAGTCCGTCCATATGCATCGGCGAAACTGTATACGCCAATGACTCTTTATCCCTTAGTTCTAGAAACAGGCGGCCGCCCTGTCCCGCAAGTACAGACTGCATAACTTGCAACGCATGCCTTCTCGGGTCACGAATAGTTAGCCCCTTGTAGCCAAGTAAAATATGTGTTTGTTCTTTGTTCATTTTTCTAAATTTATGGACTTCGCTGTTGGCTGCTTTATGAGTGAATTCCTGCTTGAGACTTTGTCCGTGTTCAATTGCTCGACTCGCCTTTTCTAGAGCGCCCAGCCACTTGCTTTTATCTGCATCGCCAGTAACCACGATCATCATATTTTCTAGATTTACCATTTTTTTAAAATGAGCCTCAAGATATTTTTTGTTTAGGTTCTCTACGCTTTCTTTATTTCCCATCATATCGTTAGCATAAGGATGCCCGGCAAAAATACTCTCGAGAAACTGCAAGGATGCAATTTGTGCGGGATTATCTTCCCGAGATCTAAGGGCTTCTTGCATCATATGCTTTTCTCGATCAATCGCCTGCAAATTGAATACTGGGGCAGTTAAAACTTCAGAAAAAAGTTCAATTGCTTCGTTTTCAAACGGCGACAAGGTTTGCATATTTAAACCCACCGAGTTGCGACCACTAAATGCACTTATGCCGCCAGCCATGTTTTCAATTTTGTTTTGAATTTCAATTTCAGTGAGGTCCTTTGTGCCACTGGTCCAAACCCGAGAAAGCAAGTCGCTGCTGCCAAGATGATTTTTATCTTCAGCCCTTAGTCCGCCCAGCGCCCCTGCGCGAACACTTAAAATTGGCGTTGACTGATTTGTTCTAAAAATAACGGTCATGCCGCTTTTCAGTTTAACTTTTTCAATTTTTGGTACGGCACTAGCTCCAACGGGCTTGAGCTTAATACTTAATTTTTTAAATTTTGCGGCTTTTGGAATTTTCATTTTCACTGATTTATCAAAACATTTTTTGTAACTTTTTGCCCAATCTTTAAATGCTTTCTCTATTTGCTTTTCAGCGTCCTTTACAATACATGAAACATTCAGCCGCGAAGGCACTAAATATTTGCGCGCCACCTTTACCAAAACCTCTGGTGTTAATGCATAAATTTGTTTTAAGTACTTTTGAAAGTAGTTGTAGTCCCCCATAAGATTTTCGAGTCCTCCGGCTTTTCGGGCAATTCCGTCAACGGTCTCGAGGGCATAGAACTCTTCACTCTCGAGATTTACTATGGCTTTTTTTATTTCTTCTGCCGTCGGGAGTTGTGTTAGCGCGCGCTCGAGTTCAATCAGAATGTTGTCGAGCACTTCTTTCATTTTATCTTGATTGAGGGTGGCGGAGAGGGAGAATAGGCCTTGATCCTTAGGTGTAAAGCTTCCGGTTCCTACCGAGTTGACCATCGCTGAGTCCATGCGCATGCGCTTAACCAATCGGGAGCTGTCACCTTGGCCCAGAATCATGGCCAGCATATCGAGCGCCGGAACATCTTTATGAGCCGCGCCCGGAATTGGCCAGGCCATATGAAGAATCGACTCCTCAAACTTTGCCTTTTTAACTTGTATTCTGACTTGCGCTTGAGTTTTCTCTTTTTTGCGAACGATTTTCTTCAGTTTGTAACTTTCAAATCTACCGAACTGACTTTCAACTTTCTCCATCATTTCTTTGTTTTCGAAATCTCCCACTACCACCAAATGCATATTGGCTGGTACGTAACGGGATTTAAAGTACTGATCAATTTTTTTACCAGAAACCGTTTTAACAACCTTATCATAACCGATGACAGGAATGCCATATGGGTGCACTCTATAGGCCGTTTTGAAAAGCGTTTGGCTGGCTTGGCGGTGCGGACTATCATTGCCTCTTTTGATTTCTTCTAAAACCACTTCGCGCTCGTTGTCGACTTCTTTTGGATCAAACTTCGGAAAACCCATCATTTCACCAATTACATTCATTGCCGTATCGACAAAATGCTTTGAAATGGTGACGTGAAATACGGTTTGATCAAAGGATGTATAAGCGTTCAATTCCCCGCCTGCGGCCTCTACACTTGACGCGATTTCACCAACTTTGTACTTCTTAGTTCCTTTAAAAACCAGATGCTCAATGAAGTGGGAAATCCCTTCTTGGCCTTTCATTTCATCGGCGCTTCCGGTTTTTACCCACATTTGTACTGACACGACTGGTGATTTGTGGTTTTCAATAAGCAGTATTGATAAGCCATTTTTGAGTTTGAATTTTTTTGCGGCCATATGTTTCTCCAATGAAGGCTATTATGAGTCTTGGTATTTACGTTCACATTCCCTATTGTAAGCAACTCTGTCCATACTGTGATTTTTCGCGCTATCTAATTGATAAAATTATGCCGCCCGAAAAATATGTTGAGCTCCTAAAATTAGAAATCTCTGCGCGCGCACTTGCTGTTGGTCCACGGTCAATTCAAAGTCTTTATTTCGGCGGTGGAACACCCAGCTTGTTTGAGCCAAAATTAATAGTATCAGTCATCGAGCAACTTGCAAATCACGGATTCACTCTCGACAAAAATGCTGAGCTTACAATCGAAATCGACCCTGGAACAATTGACGAGCGAAAACTCGACGCACTTGTGCTTGCTGGCTTCACCCGCTTTAGCGTGGGTGCGCAATCATTTAATGATCGGCTCCTCAAATTGGCTGGACGAAAGCATAGTTCGATTCAAACTCGAGCACTCTTGACTACGATGAAGAAAAAACAACTCACCTATTCTTTTGATCTGTTGTTTTCGCTCCCCACTCAAAGTCTAGAAAATTTGCGAGAGGATCTTCTGTCTGTTCTTGATTTTGATCCATCGCATTTGAGCGCCTACCTGTTAAACCTTGCCGAAAATCATCCAATGAATGTTGGGCGCCCAAATGATGACATTCAGGTTGCCATGTTTGCGGAGGTCGAGCGGGCTCTTTTAACAAAAAACATTCTCCGTTATGAGATTTCTAATTTTGCAAAGCCCGGCTATGAATCGAAGCACAATCTACTATATTGGTGTGATCAAGAATATTGGGGAATTGGGGTTAGCAGTCATTCCTATCTTAAGCCCTCTGGTACAAAATCATTGTGGGGCGAGCGCTTCTCTAACCCAAAAAGAATTCAGCCCTACGAAGCTCAAATTCGTAGCTGGCAAGATTCCAACGCCGCTAATTCGACTTGGCACTTTGCTGACGGACTTGCGCCTGAAGATTTCGAATCCTTAGCGCTACATCAATCCTTGACTGACTTTTGTCACACGGGGCTGCGTTTGGTAAGTGGTTTGAGTGAACGCTCCGTCGTAGAAAAGTTTTCTGCCTCAATCTGGGCTGGGGTTATTGTGAGATTGAATTCGCTCGTAGCACGAGGCCTTATTTTTAGTGTCGATGGTACCGATCGCTGGGCGCTAACTGATCAAGGCAAACTGTTGGCTAATTTAGTTTTTGAAAAACTCATTTTTAGTAAGGGTGAGCTCGCGCTATAGAGCGCTCCGCCAACAAACAGCGCCTGCTTTTTAACCTTCGCTGTCGGTACAAATAAATGCGCTTACGCAAGTTGACAAGTCCCCGTCGCAACCCATAATAAAGTGACTTGTCTGTATTTTTCGATTTCTTTGCTGGGGTGCACAAAATGACTAAAAAATCTTTTGATTCTGATCTGAATAAACATCGCCTAAACGAAGAGGGCTCCGATTCAATTGAGGCTTCGAATTCCGACTCAGGTTCTGATTCTGGCAAAGCTGCAAAGGCTACGCCTTCGGACCAAGACCCCAATCAAGATAATGTTCAAAAGCTAAAGCCCGAGCCTTTTGGGATCGAACACTGGCGCGCCGAGGCTGAAAAGTTTAAAAATGAATACCTTTATTTGATGGCTGAATTTGAAAATTATAAAAAAAATGTGATTAAGGAGCGGTCAGATCTTAGAAAGTATGGTTCTGAACGGCTTGTAGTTGAAATTCTCAACGGTCTCGATCTTCTCGATAAAGCACTCGAGTCAACCCTCACCGCCGATACACTTGTGAGTTTTCGAAAGGGTATAGAATTGACCTCTGTCCACTTCAAAACAATGTTGCAAAAATTTGGCGTTGAGGAGCTCCCCGCAAAAGGTGCGGCCTTCGACCCGAATATTCATGAGGCCCTAAGTAGCGAGGAGTCTCGAGATGTCCAGCCCGGATTTATTAGCCAAGTTTTTCGCAAACCCTATAAACTATATGAACGCATTGTGCGACCCGGACAGGTTGTTGTGGCGCGGGCGCCGACCGAAAATAAGTCGGAATAAAAGGCTCAAATGGCTAAACGTGATTACTATGAAGTTTTGGGTGTCTCTAGAAATGTCGAGTCTGATGAGCTGAAAAAGGCTTACCGAAAACTTGCAATGAAGTTTCATCCAGATAAAAATCCTAATGATAAAAAAGCCGAGGACCGCTTTAAAGAACTTTCTGAGGCTTACGATGTTTTGTCGGATCCACAAAAAAAACAAACCTACGATCAATTTGGCCATATGGGAGCCCAAGGGGGTTTTCGCGGTGGCCCCAATGCGTTTGAAGGATTTGGTGGTTTTCAAAAAAATGCTCGCCCGGGCGGAGCCGGCTTCAGCGGGTTTAACAATCAAGAATTTGATCCAAATAGTGAGTCTTTTCAAGATGTCTTCGGTGATATTTTTGGCGAAGTTTTTGGTGCTCAGCGACGTGGTCCTGGCGGAGCAAAAACTTCCGCGAGAGCGCGCGGAGCCGATTTAAAATATACCCTAAATATTAGTTATGAAGAGGCCGCGCTCGGCTCAGAGAAAACAATTTCATTTGTTAGACATCGTGGTGGAAAGGAAGAAACAGCCAGACTAAGTGTTTCCGTTCCTGCTGGGGTCAAGCCCAGTCAAAGACTCAAATTAATGGGAGAAGGGGATTCCGCGGCCAATGGCGGTGCCGTTGGCGATCTATATGTGATTATCAATGTATTAGATCACCCCCTTTTTAAACGTGTTGAGAATGATATATATTTGGACCTACCGCTGAGCTTTGTAGATGCGACTCTTGGCGTAACTGTAGAGGTCCCGACGCTAACGGGCAGGGCCTCGCTAAAGGTTCCACCTGGAACACCATCTGGTCAAATTTTTCGCCTACGCAGCAAGGGTTTTTCGTCTGTTGCCGGGTCTGAAACTGGCGATATGTTGGTTAAGGTTCAAATTGACGTCCCTCGCGAACTTAGTGAGGCCGAAAAGGATTCATTGCGCCGCTTTTCTGCTTCTCTTAGCGCCACTCCTTTGGTGAAATCATACCAAGAAAAAGTTGACCGTATTTTAAAAAATAAAAAGTAATCGAGATTATAATGCACTTTATTCGTTTAAACCGCTGGCAAAAACTAGTCGTTTTAATTTTGTTCATGGCCTCTTTAAACTCTTGTGAAACAGCCCCTCGCAAGCCCGTGTACCGCCCCGAAAAAGCCACCGTAGGGACGCAACAAGAATATTTGGGGGCAAAAAAGACCTTTGATGCAAAAGACACTAAGCGAGCTCTTCCACGACTAAAAAAGTTTGTTCAAAGCTATCCCAACTCTGAGCTTGCGCCGAACGCATATTTTTTAATGGCGCAAATTTATTCTGAAAACCAAGACCTACCTGACGCATTAATTTGCTACCGTAACGCCAGTGTGGCCGATAACCAAATCGGCTCAGAAGCCGAGCTACGTGCAACCAAAATTGCTTTGAAATTGGGTCGGCTTGAAGATGCAAAAATTTTAATTGATGCTTTTGGCGCCAGACCTAAATTAACTGCAGAACAAGAGTATAGTATCAACGGCTTAAAACTTGAGCTGCTGCAAAAACAAAACAAAAACCTTGAGGCACTTGCCGTCCTAGAAACTCTACTTAGATCTGAGCCTAATCCAAAGAACAAAGTTGTCCTGGGTCAATTAGCAATTGAAATTGTCGAAAACAAACTCAGTCTCGACGAAGTCCAAAGTGTTTCCGATCATGCCAGTTATGGGGCGCTGCAGATCCCAGCAAAATTTCGCCTTGGAAGCTATTTGTTTGAACAGGCTAATTTTGGGCGATCGAAATTTTACTTACAGGACATTCTAGACCGGGCCCAAGGTTCACCCTATTTTGATCGTGCTAAAGCCATGGTGCTCGCAATTGACAGTCGCGATCGTGTAGATGCCAAAACAATTGGGCTCGTTCTTCCTCTCTCTGGCAAACGCGCAGTGGTTGGCTACAAGACTTTGCGGGGCGTGCAACTCGGCCTTGGCATTTACGGACACCTACCCTCTAACTTCAAGCTTGCCGTCATTGATAGTGAAATGAACCCTGACATCGCACGAAAAGCAATATCAAGACTCGTACTTGAAGATAGCGTAATAGCAATTATTGGTGGGGTCGAAAGCAAAACTGCCGGCGCTGAAGCTGCCAAGGCTCAGGAGCTTGGGGTTCCCTTTATTGCACTTTCTCAAAAGCCAGGCATCACTGAAATCGGGAATTCAATTTTTCGCAACTCGCTCACGGGAGCGATGCTAGTCCAGAGGCTTGTTGAGGCGGCGATGACCGACCTTCATATGTCTCGCTTTGCTATAATGTTCCCAAACGATGCCTATGGTGTCGAATACGCAAATCTGTTCTGGGATCAGGTTCGAGCTAATGGTGGCACCATTACTGCGGCCCAGCCTTACAACTCGAAGGACACTGATTTTGCGCCTTACATTCAGCGTCTTGCCGGAACATTTTATAGCGAAGACCGCAACGAAGAATTTAAGCAACGCATGAAACTCTGGGAAGAAAAAACACAAAAAAAGGTTCGTAATGCCGAGGTCCCAACCTACGAAAAGCTCTTGCCGCCGATTATTGATTTTGATGCGATCTTTATTCCCGATACCGCTCAGGCGCTAAGTGCGATCGCCTCTTACTTGCCTTATTACGATGTCGACAATATTTACTTACTTGGTACCAATATTTGGAATAACCCCCTCTTGTTGACAAAGCCTGAGTTAAAAAAGACTTTAGAGCGAACCCTATTCGTAGATAGTTTTTTGACCACGGATAAATCTTTTCAAAACTCGGAGTTCTTTTCATCATATCGACATGTCTTTAACGAGGATCCGGGGATATTTGAAGTTCAGGCTTATGATTCGGCTCTTATATTAAGACAGCTCCTTCAAAGCGGCGCCGACTCACGTGGCGCAATAACCTTACGGCTACAAAATCTCAAAAACTTTCCCGGAGCTCTAGGCCCCTTATCAATTTCGCAAAACCGAGAAATCCATCGGCCAGTTATTAACTTAAAAATTCAAAATGGCCAAATTCTCCGTACAGATAAGGCTAAAAATTAGTCCCTTTGCTGCGCTTAATGAAAGCGCTGGGTGGTCAACAGAATACCCTGTTTAGCGACGCACTTTTTGAGACACTCCTTGAGGTGCTCGTATCCATATGCCGCTTAACGTCGCCGTGCCTGGGCTACGTCTTATTTCAATAGCCGCTGCGCAATTTTTTAACCGAAGTATTCTGTGTCACAGTCTTACCTGTTACTAAGGCACTAGCCTTAAGAAGAGTTTTGAAGTTTCTTTCTAAACTAATCCATGATGGATGCCGAAAGGTTGGGCCAGGGACGGCCCGAAGATTTGGCGACAAGAGAGGTAAATATGGCACAGCAGAAGTTAAATGCAGCAATTATCGAAGAATGTAAATCTAAGCTACTGAATGCAAAGCGAGATATTTTGAATCGCGTGCAAACAGCAAAAATGGAGTTTGGTTCACTTGATCTACGTGGCGGGGACGAGGCCGACCAAACCATGAATCTTCTCGCCGAAAATGAGTTTTTGACTTCTCAACATCGCCTAAAAGATCAACTCTTAGAAATTGAATTTGCACTAGCGAGAATTCAACAGGGGCGTTATGGCGTATGTGAAGAAACCGAGGAGCCAATAGAAATCGAACGACTCCGCGCGCTCCCATGGACTCGAGTCAGTATCGAAGGCGCCGAACTTCGCGAAGCAGTTAAGAGAAAGTTTGCTCGCTGATTTTTTTACGAAATTTTTTATCCATAAACTAAATTAGTTTATGGGCTCTCGGCGCGGCCTTGACTTGCTGAAAACTTATTCAATCTATTAAAAAATATTTGCGTCAAAAATCTGCAAAAGAAAATAGCAGTCTGAATATTTATAGTGACAATCCCTTGCGGGAAATTTAAAAGCTTAAATCTTCTGTAAGAGCAAAAGCTACCAGAGTCTTTTGTTCTTAGATTAGTGAAACTATGAGGGGACGAGCTGTTTCAAAGCAAAACTTGCGATAATCTGAGGGGAGTATTTAAGTGATGCGAGAAAATGATTTCGAATTTTTTAAGAGTCTATTGTTGCAACAACGGTCTGAGCTGCTAAATAAGGCGACTCTCTTTAAAGAGGAGTCTCTTGTTGAAAGAGTCTGTACCGGCGACGAGGGCGACATTGCCGCAAGTGATTTTTCGCTTAGCATGCACCTTCGACTTCAAGAGCGGCAAATGCAACTCCTGCAAAAAATTGATATTAGCTTAGCAAAAATTGATTCTAAGCGTTTTGGCATGTGTGAAGTCTGTGAAGAGCCTCTCAGTCTAAATCGACTCAAGGCCCGGCCCGTAGCAAGCCTTTGCATTTCCTGCAAAGAAGACCAAGAGTGTGCTGAGCGCTCTTTCGCAACTTAACTTTTATTCAAAAATTTTTCTCTTTGAGCGCAAGCAAAATTGTAACAATTTTTTTAGCGTGGGCCCTGAAGCTTTGACGGGCCTTCATACTCGTCTTTAGCCTGATCTCGTCTGGCTTTTTTAAAGAATTTTACTGATAGCTCTAATAAAAATTTATCCATGTCATCACGATAAGGCCTGGTAAGGTCCAGCAAAGCCTTACCTAGAGCCTGTTCGCGGCCGTTTAGGTATTTGTAACTCCTGTCAATTTGTCGCAATTTTCATAAAAATCGATGTTTTTCATCATTTCAATACTTTAATTCGGGCTAATTCCTTAAAGGCTTTTGCGGAGCTCTCCGAGAAGTTTAATAGGAATTCATAACTATATTCTCGTGCTCATGCGAGAATTTACCCGCTCTAGCGGAGGGCTAAATGGCATTTGACGATAAATCAGTCGAGATCCCAGAAACACTACCGATGTTGCCCGTAAGAGACATCGTTGTCTTTCCTTATATGATCCTACCGCTGTTTGTGGGCCGCGAGGCTTCGGTAAAATCAGTAGAGGAGGCGCTGGCGAAAAATCGACTGATTTTTTTAGCTTCGCAAAAAGAAATTACAGAGGAGAATCCGACCGAAAGCACCATCTATCAAGTTGGAACAATTGCCCGCATCATGAGAATGCGAAAGCTTGCTGATGGACGAGTGAAAATTCTAATTCAGGGAGAGGCTAAGGGTCGAATAACTAAATATACTAAGTCTTCGCCTAATTTTGAAGTGGCAATCGAGAAAATCGAGGAGCTTCCTAGTCCTGAAGCTGAGATTGAATATGAGGCCATGATTAGAAATGCCAAAGAGCAGCTTGAGAAAATCATTGCCCTCGGTAAGGTTCTCTCTCCTGATATTTTACTTATATTAGATGATGTAAAAGAACCCGGCAGATTGGCAGACTTGATTGCGAGTAATTTGGGACTCAAGGTTTCGGATGCGCAAAGAGTTTTAGAAACCCAAGATCCAAAAGCACGCTTGGCAATTGTTAATGAAATTTTGACAAATGAACTTGAGGTTCTGCAAATGCAGGCGCGTATTCGCAATACTGCAAAAGACGAAATGTCAAAAAGCCAAAGAGAATATTTCTTGCGCGAACAAATGCGTGCGATCAAAAATGAGCTTGGCGAGGCGGATTCAAAAACTGAAGAAATTGATGAGCTGCGCGAGAAAGTCATGCATGCAGGAATGCCAGAAACTGTTTTGGTTGAGGCCCTGAAGCAACTTAGTCGTCTTGAGCGCATGCATCCAGATGCAAGTGAGGCCTCGATGGTTCGCACCTATCTCGACTGGATGGTCGACCTACCGTGGTCAAAGAAAACTGAAGATAATTTAGATATTGTTAGAGCCAAAACCATTCTTGATGATGATCACTATGATCTTCACAAAGTAAAAGATCGCATTTTAGAGTTCCTTGCCGTGAGAAAATTAAAGGCCGACCTCAAGGGTCCAATTATGTGTCTTGTTGGGCCTCCAGGTGTAGGAAAAACTTCTTTAGGCAAAAGTGTGGCGCGCGCAATGGGTCGAGAGTACTTTAGAATCGCACTCGGCGGAGTAAAAGATGAGGCTGAGATTCGCGGGCATCGAAGAACTTATGTCGGCGCAATGCCGGGCAAAGTAGTTCAGGCTCTTAAACAAGTGAAGACCAATAATCCAGTGATTGTCTTAGATGAAATTGACAAATTAGGTAGTGATTTTAGGGGTGACCCAAGTGCCGCAATGCTCGAGGTTTTGGATCCCGAACAAAACTCAACATTCAGAGATAATTATCTAAATGTTGATTTCAATTTAAGTAATGTTTTATTTATCGCGACGGCAAACGTTGTTGAGAATATCCCCGCGGCCCTGAGAGATCGTATGGAGATGGTTTATCTCTCTGGCTATACTGAAAATGACAAACTCTTAATCGCAAACAAGCATTTAGTTGATCGTCAGATTGAGGCGAATGGATTGACGGCGGCCAATATCGAATTCAAAGAAGACGGCATGAAATTCTTGATTTCCCACTATACAAGAGAGGCCGGTCTAAGAAACTTGGAGCGCGAGGTTGGCTCACTTTGTAGAAAAGTTGCAAAGCTAGTGGTTCAGGGCCTTAAGGAGAAAGTATTTATCACTGGAGAAAAAGTTGTTGAGCTCTTAGGTGCACCAAGATTTTTGCGAGATGACCGCCTAAAAGAAAATCAAGTGGGAATCGCAACTGGGTTGGCCTGGACCCAAGCGGGCGGCGAAGTCCTCTATGTTGAAGCACTTAAAATGAAGGGAAAGGGTGGTCTTGTTCTTACTGGTCAAATGGGTGACGTAATGAAAGAGTCTGCTACAGCAGCACTTTCATATGCAAGAGCTCACGCCAAGGAACTTGGCATTGATGAGGACTGGTCAGAAAATAATACTGTGCATGTTCATATTCCTGCAGGCGCGATTCCAAAAGATGGTCCTAGCGCAGGCATCACTATGGCAACCACATTAATTAGTTTGATGACGGATACGCCAATTCGCACCGACGTCGCAATGACTGGTGAGGTTACTCTTTCTGGTCGTGTTCTGGCAATCGGCGGCATCAAAGAAAAGGCTTTGGCAGCCCTTCAGCACGGCGTGAAAACTGTAATTTGTCCGCTGCAAAATCAAAAAGACGTTTCAGAAATTCCGGAGGAGTTTAAAAAGAATCTCAACTTTATTTTTGTTGAGCATCTTGATGAAGTCTTGGCGATGGCACTTGAAGATAAAATTGGTAAGCGCACAAAGCCTACTCCGAAAAACAAGAAGCCAAAAGATTCAACAGCGGCGTCTGCGGCTTAAAATCCAACATCAAGGCTAATGCCCGCGAGACCGGTAGAGTTTCGGGGCTCTATTAAAATAAATCCTGCTGTAAACGGCGCCGAGTCTGAGGCGTCTATGGACCACCATTGATAGTATGGTTTTATTGCATACCATCTCTCTCCAGCAAGAAATCGATACTCAAGTAAAATTCGATAGCCGCTGCCTGTGGATTGAGTGTTGGTGACGTCAGGGTTAGACGAATTGGTATCGCTTAAATGACTCTTCACCTTTCCTAAAACAAAAAAATCATATTCAAGGTCGAATACAAATACCTTTTTTTCTGAAAAGTTAGTTTCGCATCTAAATCCGATCGGTAGAAAAACATACGAAATTTCTCTTTGATATCCCGAAAATGAATTCACTCGGTCATTAACGTAGCGAAGTCCAATGCCCGCGTTGACAAAAAAATCTGAAGTGCCGGCACTACCAACAACAAATTCAGGTTTCACTTTGGCGAAGTATAAATAATCGTATGCTCCGGCTTTTAGCGGGGCTACTGCGCCGGTAGCCGTATCTTTTACCGATCCATCGTATTGAATGTTTCCGTATTGAAAGCTCGTTTCAATGCGGAGATCAAAACTCGACCCATTGTTCAGTTGTGCCATAGCGTCGAAGCCATACATCATGCCATAAAAGGATATATATCCAGGCTCGAGATAGTTTATCCAGCCCGCTGTCGCCCCTATTCGATAACTGTTTGCTTGGTCTTTAGCATGAGTGGCCATCGAAATTCCGAACATCAGGAACGAAAAAAATGCCGCCTGTAAAATTGCTTTTTTCATTTTTTAATTTTCAGAATAAATTATTTTTTTGAGCCGCTCATTGTCGCCCTCTAATACACGAACGAGCATCTTGAGGTCACTTACTTCTTCTTTGAGCCCAATGAGCTGCTCCTCTTTGTCTTGCAAAATGCTTGTATAGGCTTTTTTAAGTTCACCCAACAGCTTGCTCGCACTTGCAATAACAGGCTCTTCATCTCGTGCCCGGACACCCCTCGTCTCTGCCGCCATTACATATTTTTCTTCTTGAGGGCGAGGGGCAGAATCTAGCAAAAAATATTTACCTTCATGCACTTTAAAATCGACAATTTCATTTTTAATGCGACGCCTGAGTGTTGAAATACTCACACTATACTTTGAGGAGTATTTTGCGAGCGATAGCCAGTTAGATGCTTCCATTTCAAAAATCCCTTTATAAAGCTGCTTATTTCGCTGCTCATTCACCTTATTCTGAATACCAAGCGAGAACAAATTAAGCTTATTTCAGTATATTTCAATACTTTTCGTTAAAAGTTAAATTATAAAATAGTTAAGCGTCCATAAGTATATATTTTTTCTTCTGTTTCAATAAACAAGACAGATGGATTTGGAGGTCC
>JAYVXS010000111.1:0-6166 GCA_043784965.1 Bdellovibrionales bacterium | reverse complement strand
TAATTCTTCAAAAAATCTGCAATTTCTATGTTTTTCAGTTAAACGCGCGCGACAAACACAGGCCCAAAGGGCCGAGTTTGGCAGCGCGCCCTAATTAGTCATTTAACAAATACACGGCCTACTACTTTGTTGTCTCAACAATATCTTTTTGAGTTGATGCCGCAATCGCCATAAGCTCGTCTTTCTCAGCTTTTGGAACTTTAAACTTATCTAGCGTGGCGGCTAGATCACCAGCAATTGCAGAGAATTCGTCTGCGGTTACTTTCATTCCCACGTGCGTCGTTTTCATATCGCGACCCTTGTACTCACTGGGCCCGCCTGTAACTTGAACAATAAACGCGGTGACCTGTTTTTTTAAGTGTACAACATCAATCGCTTTATATTTGCCGTCGCGGAAAAAATTGACCTTAGGATTGATCGCTGTCGTATTCACAAACGAATCCACAACTGCAGTAATTGCAGGTTGACCACCTAGTCGATCAAATAACGACTTCTTTTGAGCGGCTGAAGAAACCTTGCCTTTTTTTGACTCAGCAAATGCACTTTGAATATTACCGTTTAATAAAAACAAAGCGACAAATCCTGCCAAAAATATCTTAATCATAGAAACCTCCGAGTTTAGTTTAAGCTCCAACTATAGACTTACAATTTTGTACAGTCAAGAGCACACCCCACCATTTTGTTTTACCCAAAACAGCATCCATACCTTCAGCTTCTCTTGAGCCACCCATCGCCACAGCTTCAATACATTTAATGTCTTTTGAGTATAGAGTCTCAATTGCCTGGGCGTTCTTGCCCTCACGGCAAAGTTTAACTAGCGCAGTTCCAATTTCTAATGCTGTCTTCATGTCATCTCCTTGTTTATAAGCCACCTTTGGTGATCTATTTTAATTTTTAGTCAATAATTCTCATCTAGGAAAATTCCAAGATGACCTTCTCAAACAGAGAGCAAGTTTCTCCTTGCTCAACTTTCCCAAGCATCAAAAACTTAAGCCTCAAAAAATCCACCATCGTCTCCCTAAGCGCTTGATTCCCAATGAAGCTACTGAACCAAGAACATGACCCTCACAAAGGCGAAAGCTAAATTAAGACACCTTCTTTAAAAGTGCTGGCAACTTACTTAAATTCAAAACCTGAATTTCAATTATTCGTCCTGCCTTGTCTTCACAAAAAATAAAGCCGTCTTTTTCATAAGATTTATGCTCAATGCCTTTTGCAATTTTAATAGCTGCAAAATCATTTTCTTTATCTATAAATACTTTAGGCAAAGTACCTACTTTGTTTGAAAGTTTATCTTGACGGTTATTACGACCCATAATTATGCACGTTCCTGTTCCAACGGATCTATTGCAATATCAATCGAATTTAAATAAATGGTCTCTGGATCGATATCAATACAATTTTTTGGATCAAATTGACCACTTAAATCCCAGGCCAGGGTTCCATTCATAACTGTGCATTTATTAAAAAAATTATCCGCATCAGATACTTGAACAAAGACACCTTTATTTAAAAAAGGCTTCATATCATACAGTTTTATTTTTCCATCGTTAAAATAAATATAAACTGTAAAATCAAAATTTGGCTTAACTTGAATGACTCTTTTTAACATTTTTTAATCCTTATTTTAAAGGTGCTATTTTTGCAATCTCGCCATGGTTAAGTGATGAATTCCAGTTTTGAATAAGCTCGTCTTTATGAATTTCACACCATGCTAAAACTAATTTTAATTGTTTTGCCGGAAGCACACCTTTTATTACTGCGGCTTCTTGAATAGAAATAAGTGCCTTTGATGACCCGTACTCAGCATGAAAATGCATTGGAAAGTGATCAGCCCAGTACATATAAATTTTTATTCCAAAAAACTCGCTTACCAAAGGCATAGTTAAACTCCTTAACTATCTTGGAAATCTCCAAGAATTTGTCTCACTAAAAAACCACTTCATCATCCTAAGCGCCTGATTCCTCGTTGAACCAATGCACCATGAACAACTCACCACCAGAGGCGAAAGCTAATCATACCAATAGCTTAAACTACATCCGTGGTGTCAGAAATGGTGGACTCAGCCCAGGATTTCACCAAGAACTGGCCCTCCAATGAATTTACAATAGAATCGGCGATTTGTACAACACCCCTCTACAGTAACAGTGAGTTCCTCAAACAGAAATATGAGGCTGAAAAGCTATCTGCGAGGCAAATCGCAATCCTCATTGGCAGTAGTCATTCAACGATCAACGACGCTCTAATCCGATTCGGAATCACGAAGTCGACGAGAGTTAGCGGCCATGTCCCCTACGGCTTCAAGCTTGTGAAGGGTCAACGTGTTCGGCACGTTCGAGAACAGAAAACCATTCAGAGGATTCTAGGCAAGAAGCGGCGGGATTGGTCGCATGCTCGAATTGCAGAGTGGCTGAACAAGCGTAAGATCCCGACTCCACAAGGAGCAAGGCAATGGTATCCAGCCACAGTCGGAAGGATTGCAAAAACGGTTATGGATTGATGTCTGGGACAGTATTTGCATTCCGAAGGTAATCTAAGCCGAGACATTGATTATCAAGTAGCCTGCACTAAGTTCGGCGCCAAATCAGTGATTGGCGGAATCACCGCCCTCTTTCATTACAACCTCATCGAGCAAGTTCCCGGACAAGTGTGGGTACTAGTTCCACCAAGCCAAACAACACACTCGCAGCTGTACCGATTGATCCGCACAAAAATAAAATTGGATCTTGGGATAATCAACGAGAATGGCTACCGCATTGTGACTGTCGAGCGAGCTGTTCTTGAGGGTCTTAAGATGGCTAGAAAAATTGGAGAACGCACGGCAGTTCAAGCGGCAAGGGCTGCACTCGCAACCCGACAAACGACAGAAGGAAAACTTGGAAAGGCCGCCAAAGAGCTAGGGCTTGATTCGGTACTGACGAGATATTTCGAGGTGATCACAACATGACGACAAAAGCCAAGAGCGACTCCGTTCGCAAAAAATTAAGTAACCTCTCTCAAAAGCTCAAAGTGCCCTATCGAAATGTGGAAACAGTTTTCTTGATTGAACGACTGGTCGCCCGCCTAGTGACGGACAAAAAGCTCAGTCAGCATTTGGTTTTTAAAGGCGGATTTGTCGGCCTTAGAGTTTATGACTCTCCAAGGTACACGATTGATCTCGATGCTCTTCTGGTGAAAGCAAATATCGATTCTACTTTGGAGCTGGTAAAGCAAAGAGCCGAAATGGATTCTGATGACGGCACTTGGTTTCGCTTTGAAAGCCAGATCAACCTAACCACTCAAGGTGAATACGGCGGCATTCGCCAAGTTTATCGAGTTGGAATTGGCGAGATCCTGCCCGACATCAAACGTGCCCAGGCAATCAATTTCGATTTGGGTATCGGAGACCCGGTGACTCCGGGACCACAGAAGACAGAGACCCCATCATACTTCCCACAAAATGAAGATATCAGTTGGTCGGTATATCCTATCGAAACCATCTGTGCCGAAAAACTTCATGCCTTGCTCACGCATGGTGATGCGAACTCCCGCTCGAAAGATGTTCACGACCTGTCGGTATTTTTGCCGAAGGCCGATGCCGAAACACTAGATTTCTTTGGCGAAAATCCCAGTGGAACCTGGAAAAGAAGGCAGTGAAGATTCTGAATCTTAAATGAGTGCTCAAACAGCAAGAAGCCTAGAATACCAGTTTATTGTATGCGGTCTTTCTCACGAGACTTTTAAAAGCAAATGATGTTTTGGATGAATCTTAGCCAGCATCTCAACCAACTTGTCAGTGGAGAATCGATGATGTCGGTAGCGAAGCACTTTACTCATAAGACTTTCATCAACACCCACTCGTTTTGCCAATTCTTTGCTTTTTAAATCATGTTCTCTTGCATAGATCACAAATTGTTTGCAAATTTCATAGCGCAGCTTTTCTAGAGGTGTCGCCTTAGGCGACAACATAAGCGAACCCTCGGTCTTATCAAGTTTTTTTCGCATTTTAGCTAACTCTTTTTCACTTGGGAATGCCATCATTTCCTCCTGTATGCATTGATAACACCAACATAAAGTTGATCTTTTTCAAGCAACCATATCAGACGATACAGCTTACCTCTTAAAATCAAGTTCTCGGTTGTGTAGTACTCAAACCCTTCTGTTACGCCTTCTGGGGTAAAATCTCCACCATCCAGAAGATCGACCAATTCCACAATCAAAGAGTCCGATATCGTATCTGAGTGCTTCAGCTCATAATGGGGATCAATCACAACATGATTTATGTGGCGATTGTTCACAACGATGTTTATCTTGAAGGATCGTCTAGCCATCGAATGCAGTCTACACTGAAATGGACATATTTGTCCATTTATTTTATAAGACTTATTGCTTTTAAACTCATCAGGTGGGCTGCTGGATTGGCAGAATTTCCATGCACTCTAATTTGTCGTATTAGCGAAGGTAATTGGAACCAAGAAAGGCAATCTTTAATGCAGAAGAAGGAGACCTATTTTATGCCCACAGATAACAATGATAGTGATGATCGATTTGCCAATTTGAGGAAGCAACTCCAAGATCACCAAGCCGCCACACCTCGTACTTCAGATGATCTTGATATTGTAAAATCGGATGAAGGCGGTGGAAACGGCAATACGACTTCATCTCGATCACCCAGCGCAATGCAATCCCAGCAGAAACACCAAGACAAGCATTCCACGAGTTCAAGAGCGCAGTTTGATCGGTCGCATAACAAACAAACCAGTCAAGGTTTCCTCAAGCCTAAACCACCATTGAAGCCACTCGCGCCCAAGCCTCCACTTGCACCTAAACCACCTATGATGCCACATCTACCAAAGCCAGCACTGCCGCTTGCTCCTATGAAGCCAAGACTGCCTTTGAAACCAAGGTTTGGCTGATTACAGATCCAATGGCGAATAAAAATTGCCAAGCAAAGTGATTTGATCTCGGTACCAGCTTAACAGACACGCCGAAATCAATATCGATCAGTGCCAATGTTTTCATCATTGCTTTATACCGCTCTTTTTGAGCGGTACAGAGAACGGTACAGAGAACGATGAAGACAGTAACTTCAAATTTGCAGCGTGTATCGCGCGTAATTATGGTTCTCACGCCAATTCATGAAACGACCATCACCTCGATAAGATCATCGACAACAGACACTGGCTCTATGGCAAAAATGGTATCGGATTCTCCAACCTATAATCTGGCACCAATCACAATCTTTAAGGTATTTATCTGTGCCTCTAGGTGAGTCCATCTCTCTAAGCGAAACTCTCTTTATCCCTTGGTGACAGATTAATGCCATAACTGCATGACCTGTTTCATGGTATGCGATTTTCAACTTTTTCTGGTCCACGCCTTATCCTTCTACGTTATTAACCCTGGCTCATTTTCTTTAAAACGACAGCAATCGTCTTAGAATCAACATTCGCACGCTTCATGAGTGATTGAGCTTTGGTGAAGTCGTCTGAATCAATAGCATCAAAAAAATCTTCAACTTTATTTTTCTCAGCAAGCTTTTCCAATACCAATGTTCCTTCGAAATCACTCTCATCTATAATGAAGAGCGCAGCAAGCGCTCAATCACATCAAATGTCTTATGCGAAATTTTCCCGAATGCTCACTCATTGCGGTTTCGGCACACCAGAATATGGTACTCAGGCTTGCGGCTTCCGCCGAGTGAAATTTGCTCGGCTCCCGCACGATCAAGTTTCAATGGATAGAAAGGCGCGTTCAAATTGAGCGGCCTCAGGCGGGGACACAGGGACTCGATAAAATTGAATTTGGTTTAAATTCAGTGAAAAACCGCGCAGGTTTGAGGCCAAGAATAAGTGTCATTAATCAAAAATTAAATTTAAAAATTAGCTTCTCATTGGAGAAACTAGTCGATTTGAGACTTCGAAAAGTTTGAAGAAATGAAAATGTATGGTCAACCGTAGTGCCTTTTGAAGCACCTTAACTATAGGATATCTCGTTGAACGATAGCAAAAATTCATCTTAAAATTTGAATCGAAAACATCCTAAAATTGTCGAATAGATACTTCAATTTTTAATTCACCTAAGTACGTTATAACGATAAAACTTTAGAGCCACGCGAACACGGATATTTTTTAGCTTGATGTGGCTCACTTCCTTGCAAGACTTCAGCGATATTTTTAGAAAGAG
>JAYVXS010000110.1:0-18578 GCA_043784965.1 Bdellovibrionales bacterium | reverse complement strand
GGAACTGAAGTTAAGCTACCGAGAATTAAGCAAATGCCTTTGGCAGATGGGTTTTGTGTGTCCGAGGGGGATTTTTTTAAACAACACAGGGCTTGATCTTGACCTCGAACTTGGCACCATCATTAAAGCTTACCAACTTTTGAGGGCAAGTCATGACCCAGTTTTGCGGTCATCATTTTATTAATAAGAACGAGCTTGTCTAAGTTAGCTCCGGTGCGAAAGCCCATTGCATGAAGCATATAAACAACGTCCTCAGTGGCCACATTGCCAGATGCGCTCTTCGCATACGGACAGCCACCGATGCCACCCAAACTTGAGTCGAAAGTTCGAATCCCAAGATCCAAACAGGCGAGAATATTTGCAAGAGCGGTACCGCGGGTATCATGAAAATGCATCGCCAGTCTATCCGCGCCAACCGCTTGGATTAGCTTCTGCGTGAGACGCCGCACTTGAGTGGGATTGGCGATGCCAATGGTGTCGCCAATTGAAACTTCATAAGCCCCCATTGAAATTAATTTTTTTGTGAGTCGGATCACCACCGCTTCAGAAACCTTGCCTTCAAATGGACAGCCAAAACACATGCTTAAATAGGCGCGAATGCGGATTTTGTTCTTTTTGGCAGCTGCAATGATCTGCTGATAACGACTGAGACTTTCTGAAATGCTGCAGTTGATGTTCTTCTTAGAAAAAGTTTCGCTTGCTGAGGCAAATATTGCGATTTCTTTGACCTTCGACTTAAGCGCAAGTGCCATCCCCTGTTCATTAGGAACCAGGCACGACCAATTTAAATTTTTTGGTAATACGCCTGACAATTGAGCCGCTAGAATCTTTTCACTAAGCTCCAAAGAGCCGATCATTTGTGGCACCCATTTGCTTGAAACAAAGGCGCCGGTTTCAATTCGTTTTAGACCAGCAGCACAGAGTAGCTGAATAAATTCAAGCCGAGCATCGACACTCAATACTTTGCTTTCATTCTGTAAGCCATCTCGAGGTCCAACCTCTACAAGCGAAACCACTTTTGAAAAATATTTTTTCGAGCTCATGCAGGAGTTATCTTTTCGATAATTGCGAGGGTTGCACCAAGAGAAACTTGTGCATCCACGTTAAAACAAATTTCTTTTACAATGCCGCGGACATGAGTTTTCAAAGAATATTCCATTTTCATGGCTTCCATAACGAGAATGTTTTGATTCTCGTCTACCGAGTCTCCGACTTTTACTAAAATTTTGGTAATTTTACCGGGCATCGGTGAAACAATATTTCCAGACTTTAAAGCGGCCTTGCGAAAATCTTTGCGATCTAGGTTTTGCTGAGAGGCTAGATTCGAGACGCTAAATGTGCGACCAGAAAAATGCATCCAAATCTGATCGCCGATCAGTTGGGCCGTTCCAGAATGGGTGGCGCCCTCTGAAGAATACTTAATTTTTTTCATATTAATCTCCAAGAAGAATTCCATGGATTGGTCGGGCCCCCTGAATTCTTCTGTTTTGAAGCAAACGAGTTTAAACAATGCTTTGCAAAGCCAAGCTCTTCAGCTGACCAATCTCTTGGGGCCAATCCATCTGGAAAGTATTGCGCAATAAATTGAGTTGTCATTTTACCACTTACAAATTCAGGATGTTGTATTATTGCCTTTAAATATTCGAAGTTTACATGAATTCCAAAAACAAAACTTTCATTTAAAGTTTGCAGCAACTTTTGAATTGCCCGAGGTCGGGACTCATCCCACACGATTACTTTCGCAATCATCGAATCATAAAATGGCGTAATGCTATCGCCCGGCTCAAAGCCAATTTCAAATCTACGGCCTGGCGCCTCAGCAAAATGAGCCGCTGAAACTTTACCCGTCGAGGGCATACCATTTTCATATGGATTTTCAGCGTAAATTCGCGCTTCGATGGCGTGCCCTCTTGGGATTAAATCTTCTTGTCGCCACAAGTTGAAATTCTCGGCCGCATTTAGAATCTGCGCCTTTACCAAGTCAACACCGAGCAAGAGTTCAGTCACGGGATGTTCAACCTGAAGGCGAGTATTCATTTCAAGAAAATAAAACTTTTCATCTTGTACCAAAAACTCAACGGTTCCAGCGCCTTGATACTTCGCCCGCTCGGCGAGCGTCACGGCGGCCTTTGCCATTTGTGCACGTAAAGATTCGCTCAATAAAATGGAGCGAGCCTCTTCAATTACTTTTTGATGCCGTCTTTGCACAGTACATTCTCTTTCAAAAAGGTGTACACACTTGCCGCGGTAGTCGCCAAAAACTTGAAACTCAATGTGTTTGGCGTGATCCAAATATTTTTCTAGAAAAATAATCTCAGAGCCAAAGGCACTTAATGCCTCGCGCTTTGCCGAGGCAATAAGATCGGCGGCTTCACGCTCGCTTCTTATAATTTTCATGCCGCGCCCACCGCCTCCGGCAGCAGCCTTTACAATTACCGGGAAGCCAATTTTTTTGGCCTCTGTTATGAGGTGTGGAATAAGCTGATTATCACCCATATACCCAGGTACAAAGGGAACTCCCGAATCCGAGATTATTTTCTTAGCTGAAATTTTATCGCCTAAAAGACGAATACTTTGGGGTGATGGACCAACGAAAATGAGGCCGGCTTTTATACAGGTCTCAGCAAAGTCGGCATTTTCAGATAAGAAGCCAAAACCAGGATGTACGGCATGCGCCCCAGTCGAGCATGCGCCCTTAACATTTGTCTCGATATTCAAATAGCTCTCTGCGGTTACCGCGGGTCCAATACAATAGGTTTCATCACTTAAGCGGTAGGCAAGCGTGGCCACATCTACTTCTGAATGAAGCAGAACTGTCTTGATGCCGAGTTCATGACAAGCATGGATAATACGAACAGCAACTTCTCCACGATTGGCGATGGCCAGTTTAGCTATTTTTTTCATTTCACAACTCTGTTGATTTTAAAACTTGGTTTGGACTTGTTAAGAAATGCCATCAGGCCCTCTTGGCCCTCGGCGCTCGCCCTTCGTTCGGCAATAATTCGAGAGCACTCTGACTCAATTTTTGCTAAATCAGACTCAAGCATACAAAACCTCAGCAGCCGCTTTGTTTCGCGAACGGCTTCGGGACCAGAAGCAAAAAAAGACTTCAAGAGATCTTCAACGTATGTATCACATTGAGCTTTTGAGCCGACAAAGTGAACCAGACCCGCAGACAAAGCTTCAGTCGCAGAAAATTTATCACCAGTGAGCATATAGCGACGAGCTAATCCAGGAGCCATTTTTTCTAAAACAAAAGTAGAAATCACAGCCGGAACTACTCCGAGTCTAACCTCACTTAGAGCGAACTCAGTCTGATCAACAGCGGCAACAATATCACAAACAGCAGTCAGGCCGACGCCGCCGCCCATGGCATGGCCATGAATTAATCCGATCAGTGGAATTTCACAGTTTTTCATTAGCTGAAACATTGAAAACAATTCTCGGGCATCCGCCTGGTTTTGCGCGAAGCTAAACTGCGCCATTGATTTCATCCATTCTAGATCGCCGCCTGTACAAAAACTGCTACCGGCCCCAGAAAGTATGAGAGCTCTTAAATTAGAAATAGAAGGAAGTTGTGTTTGAAAAATCTCTTTTATTTCTGCGATCATTTCTGGATTGAAGGCATTTCGTACATTTGGCCGATTTAAAACCAATTGAGCCACATGATCTTGATGACTAAACTGAATGAATTTATAGGTCATAAGTCTCCAAACTTTCGCTTAACAAACTTTCATGTACCAAACCACCACTAAAGACATTCGGGAATACGCAAATAAGTGCAATATTTATTACTGCGTGAGCCAAACTACATTCGAAAAACGCCCTGGCGAGAGTTCTCCCATTTTTGATGAAGGCTTGCGCGTATCCCTAAGGCCAAAATCTGTCTGGTGTCTTTTGGATCGATGATTCCGTCGTCCCAAAGCCTGGCACTTGAGTAATAAGCTGAGCTTTCGCGTTCGTATTTCTCTAATATCGGCGCTTTGAAGGCGGCTTGTTCAGCCGGCGACATTTTTTTATCTGAGGTTTGATCCATCTTAACTGTCAGCAAAACATTAGCCGCCTGCTCGCCACCCATAACTGAAATGCGAGCGTTCGGCCACATCCAAAGCTGTCTTGGCTGAAAAGCCCTGCCACACATACCATAATTGCCGGCTCCATAGGAGCCTCCAATTACGACGGTAAATTTCGGCACACTAGCGTTGCTTACAGCCATTACCATTTTAGCACCGTGTTTGGCGATGCCTTCATTTTCGTATTTACGTCCCACCATGAAGCCAGTAATATTTTGCAGAAAAACTAAGGGTGTACGACGCTTCTCGCAAAGCTGAATAAAGTGTGTGGCCTTTAGGGCACTCTCGCTAAATAAGACACCATTATTGGCAATAATTCCAACGGGCATTCCAAATATATGCGCAAAGCCGGTAACAAGAGTGGCGCCATAGTTCGATTTAAATTCGTGAAACTCAGAGGCGTCTACGATGCGCGCAATAATTTCGCGAACATCATAGGGAATGCGAGCATCTTTTGGAACTACACCATAAATCTCATCTGACCCATAGGCGGGCTCACGCACGCTACAAATTTCAAATGGAGAATATTTTTTCTGATTTAAGTTTGCTACAATATCTCTGGCTATATGCAGGGCATGCGCGTCATCTTCTGCAATATGGTCGGTCACACCGCTAGTGAAGGTGTGAACTTCGGCGCCGCCCAAATCTTGCGCTGAAACAATTTCGCCGGTTGCCGCTCGAACCAATGGTGGGCCACCTAAGAAAATCGTACCATTTTCACGAACAATTACATTTTCATCGCTCATCGCGGGAACATAGGCGCCGCCAGCAGTACAACTCCCCATGACAATAGAAATTTGTGCGAGACCCAAAGCTGACATGCGGGCTTGATTATAGAAAATTCTGCCGAAATGATCGCGATCCGGAAAGACCTCATCTTGCATTGGTAAAAAGGCGCCCCCGCTATCCACTAGATAAATGCAAGGCAGACCATTCTCAAGGGCGATTTCTTGTGCCCGGAGATGCTTTTTAACTGTCATCGGAAAGTAAGTTCCCCCTTTGACGGTTGCGTCGTTGGCAATCAGCATACAGGTGATACCACTAACTATGCCGATTCCAGTGATGATGCCTGCGCCAGGTGCCGCGGACCCATACATTTCGTAGGCAGCAAGGGTGCTGAATTCCAAGAATGATGTTGCTGGATCAACCAGCTTATCAATACGATCTCTGGCCGTTAGCTTTCCGCGTGAACGATGTTTGTTAGCGAGTTCAATGCCACCACCATCTTTAGCCACCGCAATGCGCCTTCGCCACTCGCAAATTAAGCCAGTCATGGCTTTTGAATTTTCAGTGAAGTCGACAGAGTTTGTTTCAATTAAGGAATTCAATACTTGCATTTTTAAGACTCTGATTTCGAAGAGGTTGCAGATTTAGAATTTTGAGAGATTGCAATTTTTTGCTGCAAAAGCCAACCAATCCTTGCTTTGGCAATTAGTTTTTCTTGGTCAAAAATTTGCACCTCACTTTCAGTTGAAAGTTCACCTTTGGAGCGTAGTTCAAAAAGCATCTCCTCAATTTGCACTAAACTGCAGGTAAAGAGGGATCTGAGTGAGTTGAAGTCTTTGTTGAGAATTTCAACATGCACTGAAACGGCCTGCATATTTGCAAGCTTTGGGTCAAGATGGCGTTCCCAAAACAATCTCGAGGTGAGCTCTGCCAGTGTACTGATGGCCCCAATATGGAGTCTTTTTGCAGAGTCCAGGTTTTGAAAACTGTCAGGAAGGCGAATTTCAACCTTCAAATCCTCCCAAGACAAAACCTTAAGGCCCATGGTAGCTACGAAAGGGTCATTGATCAATGACGCAAGATCTAAGAAACGATTCTTGAGGCTTGCGGGGAGATGATCGATATACGGTGAAAGTGCACGAGGATTCATCAATGACCTGAGCATATTTCTTTTTACTTCGGCCGGAACCAGTTGCCAAACCGCATATCCTACCGGAAAGGAAAATTTCTTTAAAAATGATTTCATCGCTTCAAGGGGTCTTTCTTAAACAAATGATTTGCCGAATACGTAATAGAGTATTTAATATACGGAGATAGTTCAAATTATTTACTCAAAAAAGCTTGGTGATAATGAATAAGCGAATGGAATGGACCAGATTTGGGAACGCTTTTTAGACTAGAATTAGTTCTCGAGGCTGTCGTTTATTTGTTGGCTTAATAAATCGCCATAATGAGGGAAAAATGAAATACGTATGGGCTCTCGTTTTTCTAATTCTGATGTCTGGCACTTGGTATTTTGCAAACGCAGAGTCCAATTATAATATTGAAGATAATGCGCGAGCAGAGGCCAATTTTGCTCAAATGATTATTGATTCAATTAGAACAAAACGTCCAAAAGTGACGGATGTTCACTTTCTTCAGCTTTATACCGAGATCATTGTTGAAAATAAATTCATGCGAGTTCATTTCAAATATGAAATTGAGGAGCCAACATCAGGTGGCGATACGGCGACTCAGACGATTGCTGGCGTGGCCCAGCTAAACTCCGAAGACAATGGCGAGAGTTGGCTGGTGCAAACTCCGGATTCAATTTCAGATGAGATTAATTTTAAAAACGGCGTAAAGATCTTTCGCGACCAGGGCTCAATAGGCTCAGGTGATCATGACACAGAAACTCAAACAATTAAAAAAACAGAAGAAAACAAAACGCATGAATGAAACTCTACAGAACTCAAATTCAGCCGGTTTTAAATTTTTGACAATAGATGAACAGGGCTATCCGACAATTGGTGGCGAAAGAGTCACAGACCAAAGCTTCGGCAAAGAAATCATCAAAGGCATTTCAATGGACCAAGATGGTAGAGCCATCTCAAAGGCCGCTGGTGAAACCTATTTGCTAGAGTATTTTGATGAAGCCTTAGTCGCTCAAAAAATTGAAATAACCGATAGTAAAACGGGTAAAATTCAGCTGGTTTTTGGTTTGAGCGCAGATTTCAAATTCGAAAGCCTTTGTGCCGACGAATGGGATCGATTTCATGGCCGAACTGACAGCAATGTGCCATTTGTGCTTTCGCGCGAAGCACAGGCTGAGTTTTTTAATTGCGTCGACAGTTACGATGACGAATCGGTCGTGATTAAAGGTAAAACCTATTTAATTACACCACTATACCAACTTAACCAAAATGTGCAAAGCCCTGAGTATTGGACTAAAAGATATCAGGATGGAAAGGCAAAGTGGAGCCAGGGAGCTCCAGCACAAGCTTTAAAGTCAATCATGCCCCAATTGAAATTATCGGCCCAGCGAATCGCTGTTTTGGGAGCGGGAAATTGTGAAGATGCGGCTTATCTGGCAAGTCTTGGGCATTTTGTTACAGCCATCGACTTTAGCAGTGAAGCAATAGCGCGCGCTCGCCTTAAGTTTTCTCAGATTGAGCGACTAAAGTTTATTGAATGTGACATTTTTCATTTGCCGGCGAGTTTAGATGAGAGTTTCGATCTGGTTTTTGAACACACTTGCTATAGCGCGGTTGATCCGACAAAAAGATCTCAATTAGTTAAAATTTGGAATCGACTGCTCACTCCAAGAGGCCATCTTTTGGGGGTGTTTTTTGCCGTCGATAAGCGCCAGGGGCCGCCATTTGGTAGCAGCGAATGGGAGCTCAAAAAGAGGCTGGATAAATACTTTCGCTCTCTTTATTGGACCAGATGGCGCGAAGAAGGCTACGCCAGATCGGGTCAAGAGCTGGTGGTATTCTCACAAAAAAATAACAAATCATAAAATTTCAAAAGCTGACTCGCTCAATTAATGACGCGAGCTCAGCGGCCCCCTTCCGACTTTGCAATATTTTGGCCGGCAAATATGCCGTTATTAGTTCGTCTTATGCGTCGCTAAGAAATTAATGATTTGAATTAAGTTCCAATTTGGATGAAAAACTTTCATCGGCCGCAGGGGTGCGTTCGAGAAACTTGGGAATTGGTAACGGGTATCGTTATTTTTGGGGGTAAATAAATGCTTTGTGATTTTAGATCTTTAGCAGTTCTTCTCGCCACTTCAATCTCACTATTTGGATGCGGACAACATCAAAATTCACAAAATTCACAAAATTCACACGAAATTGCTGAAGGAATCATTGGCGGACAGGCGGTAAATTCAAAGGAAATTCTTGCCCAGGGAATAGTGGCGCTTTTTGATGTGCAATCAAAGGCCCTTTGCACGGCCTCTATAGTAAGTGGCAAATATTTGATTACGGCAGCTCATTGTGTACGTCCAGGGGCAACAAAAAATCTTCGAGTTGTATTCGGAACTGATCTGACCAGTAAGTCGACTATTTCGGGTGTTGGTACGGTAACGGGCGTGGTTCAATCTCCCCTTTGGGCAACCAATCAAAATAAACCGACCAATACGGGCGACTTTGCATTGATTCGGTTGGCATCATCACTGCCAGAAAGCTTCTTTCCAGCACCAATTTTGA
This sequence comes from Bdellovibrionales bacterium, assembly GCA_043784965.1. Taxonomy (GTDB): domain Bacteria; phylum Bdellovibrionota; class Bdellovibrionia; order Bdellovibrionales; family JAMPXM01; genus JAYTQQ01. Next base: position 10,087 of record JAYVXS010000110.1, on the reverse strand, counting down.
CTGATGCTTCGGTTTTGCAGGAGGGTACGGCAATAGTCCTTGCAGGCTATGGAATTACAGCGGGTCACAAAGATCCGAAGACGACTAATGACAATGGGGCTGGCGTACTTCGCCAAGTTACCACAAAGATGATCAATCCTGGATTTAGTGAAACAGAAATGATGATAGATGAGTCACAAGGGCAGGGCGCATGTCACGGAGACTCAGGTGGTCCGGCCTATGTTCAAGTTGCTGGAAAGCTGATGCTTTTTGGCGTTACCTCAAGAGGAACCGATCAGTATTGTTCAAAGACTGTGGTTTACACAAGTATTTTGGCTTATCTAAAATGGCTTCCGTTGGCGGCGCAACAGCTTGAATCACAAATTCAAAAAGCTTCGACTTTTCTTCTTCCAAGATTTGTTGCTAATATCGAATAAAAGTTATTAAATTTTAAGTTAGGGCCCAAATGGACCTTTTCAGGGTCCATTTTTTTTCGGGAGAAGCTTATTTTTATTTTAAATAGAATTATTTTTTTGGCTTTAATTTTAGGGCCGCTTTTGGGATGTAATACCCTAGTCAAGGGTGAAAAACTCGCTTCGGTGGCCTTTGTATTGCCTAATGAATATGAAGAGATTGTCTATAAATCGAGAAGTAATTGCAGGGCCTTTAAAAACATAGGGGCACGAACTTCTGTTGAGGGAGATTTTGATGGCGATGGCATAAAAGACAGCGCCAAGCTCGTTCGCAGAAAGGCTGAAGAACAAGAGTATCTATATGTTTGGCTATCATCGCTAAATTTTAAAGGAATTGAACTAGATGAAATTGGTCCGAAAGAGGCGCGCAATAATATGGCTATCTCGCTGGGGCTCCGCGGAACCTCAATGCAGGACGCTTGTGCCACAGGATATATTGAGCTTTGTGAAGAGACCGGGGCAAAGGAAGTTAACTTTAAAAACGATTATTTATGGTATGCGCAATGTGAAGCCAGGGCTTCAGTTTTTTATTGGGAGCCATCGACTAAGGCCTTCAAACGCATCTGGTGAGGTACCTGCTTCAATTTGCTGAAGCAGTGCTTCAGCAAATTGAAGCAGGTACCAAAAAGAAGGGCGCCTCAACTCTCGCTGAAGCGCCCAAAATGTCGTAATGAGCTTAAACGATAAGCCGGATTCTGTCTGAGGGGGATTCGACAATTCCCCCGGAGACGATTATTCGTCTGCGCCATTTATTACTAAATGGCTGAAGCGATCTTACCCGAAAGTCAATGCAGGCGGCACCTGTCCAAAGTTTTAAGGCTTCGAACTGCTTTCCTATTTGATCTTGCTCCACTGAGAGTTTGGCTGTTTTCACTCCAGCGGCTCCTCCTCAATCTCCCGTTCCCGAAAGAGGGATCATAGCCCTGGACATTCTCTCTGTTCCACTGTTCCGCACCTTACGGTGGAGGCTCGTTAAGCCCTCAGCTGCCTTATGGAGTCCGGACTTTCCTCTCCCAAAGTGAGACATGTCTCACTTTAAAAGCAATCGTCTGTTCAAGCTCGGGATGTAAACTAACAGGGCTAAGGAGTTTTCGCAATACGAGAATTTTCAATTGCTTTGCCTGAATTGAGCCTGGTAGGTTTTTCGCTCAAGCTAAAGTCCAGCTTGCCGATAGTATAGATGTAGATTCACATATTGCACGTTGGGGGAAATATGAAAGCTCAGGCCATTAGACCGTATTTAGCGCGAAAACTTGGTCTTACATTTTTACTTGGTTTTGTTATGTTTTGTATGTTTGTCGAAGTCATCAACCTACTTCGTTAGTAGGATCCAAGTTTGCAACTTGCGAGGGTGCAATATAGCATTGTGGTAGTTTTTCAATCGATCTGTTTGTGCTTGCAAAGACTCTTTCAAATCAGCTAAAAAGCGATGCATCGAACACTCTCCTTTAAACCCAACAGAAAAGTTACGAGCCGAGCTAAAAAAAAATCCTTTTTTGCTCGCTCCCATGGCCGGAATCACTGATTGCGCCTTTCGAACTTTTATGCGTGAAATGGGCTGTGGTATTGTGATTAGTGAATTGGTCTCGGCCCATGGGCTTGAGTTCAAAAGCAAGAATACACGCCGAATTATGGAGTTTGAAAAAATTCAGAGTCCGTATGGGGTTCAGTTATTTGGCGATTCGCCAGAAGTACTCGCAAAAGCCGCTAAAACAGTTGAAGAATTCGGTGCAGACTTCGTAGATCTCAATTTTGGCTGTCCTGTTCCGAAAGTTGTGAAAAAGGGCGGCGGCTCGGCGATTCTCAAAGATCTCATTCGGGTAGCAGAGACTTTCAAGCAAGTGAAAGCTGCGACTCAACTGCCAGTCACCGTGAAAATTCGTACGGGCTGGGATGAAAACCTAAAGAATGCTGATGAAGTTTGTAAAATAGCCTATAATGAGGGGCTTGCCTGGGTAGCTATTCATGGTCGAACCAGGGCCGCTGGGTATTCGGGTTTGGCCGACTGGGATTATATTGAGTACGTGAAATCCTCGGCAAAAATTTCCATCATTGGAAACGGTGACATCAGCAGCGCACAACAAGCTAACAACAGACTTAAACAAAGCGGCTGCGATGCTGTGATGATTGGTCGAGGGTGTTTGAAAAACCCATGGATTTTCTCACAGGCAAAGCGCATTTGGCTTGCAGATGAAACGACTTTTAAAGACGAAAACGACTTTGTTCAGATTTTTTTGAGTCTCAAACAAGCACTCGAGAGGACCGCGGACGAAAAGATAATCATTCTTCAGCTTAGAAAGTTTGCCTCATGGTTCTCTTCAGGCTATACTGGTGCATCCAATTTTAGGAAAACAATATTTCAGGCAGATTCTTTGGCTGGAGTTATGGAGTTAATACACGAGTTCTTTACCGGACTCCGCCAAAACAATCAGGCGGATACAAGTTCAGAATCCTTTCTCATGGGCGGGCACGGTTAAAATGGAAAAAACAGTAGAAAACAAAATTCGTAATATTGCTATTATAGCGCACGTGGATCATGGCAAGACTACACTTGTTGACCATTTGTTGAGGCAGAGCGGATTATTTCGTTCAAACGAACATGTTGAAGAGCGCCTTATGGATTCTATGGATCTTGAAAAAGAACGTGGTATTACGATTGCGGCTAAGAATGCGTCATTCATGTATAATGATTATCGTATTAATATTGTAGATACTCCCGGCCACTCAGATTTTGGCGGTGAAGTTGAACGCGCCTTAACAATGGTTGATGGTGCTATTTTGTTGGTCGACGCCTCTGAAGGCCCCTTGCCTCAGACCCGCTTCGTTTTGAAAAAAGCTCTGGAGCTTGGGATCAAAGTTCTTGTTTGCATTAACAAGATTGATCGCGCAGATGCGCGAATTGATGAAGTTCTAAATGAAGTTTTTGATTTGTTTATTGATCTCGATGCGAGCGAAGAACAAACTGATTTCACTCCGATGTATGCTGTGGCTCGAGAGGGCTTTGTGACTCTTGATCCAAAAGTCCGAACTAAGGATATGTCGATTATGTTTGATTGGATCATCAAAAAATATCCATCGCCAAAGGGTGATCCAACGGCGCCCTTGCAGCTTATGGTGGCAAATATTGATTATAATGATTATGTCGGTCGTCTAGCGATTGGCCGTGTGCAAAACGGAACACTTCGTGTCGGCGAAGAGGCACTGGTGTGTTTTGACGAAGGTAAAACGCAAAAAATAAAAATCTCGGCATTGTTTCGCTATGAGGGCATGAAACAAGTCGCGGCTAAAGAAGTCCCAGCAGGAGATATTGCGATCTTGGCTGGTGTCGATAAGATTACCATCGGCGATAGCATCACTTCTGTTTTGGCGTCTGTTCCATCTAAGCGTCTGCGCGTAGAGGAGCCAACAGTTGGTATTATGATGTCAGTAAATGATGGTCCATTTGCTGGGCTTGAAGGTAAACAGGTAACTTCGCGAAAAATTCTAGAGCGACTCGAGCATGAACTCTTATATAATGTTTCGATTCGCCTTGAGCCCACCAATACACCAGAGACCTTTAAAATATTAGGGCGCGGCGAGCTCCAATTAGCAGTCTTGATTGAACAAATGCGTCGCGAAGGTTTTGAAATGACCGTGGGCAAGCCACAAGTTATTTTTCGCACAATAAACGGTGTAAAACATGAGCCAATTGAAAACATCGTGATTGATGTTCAAGAGGATTACTCAGGCGTGGTATCTCAGAAAATTGGCGTGCGAAAAGGGATCATGACTAATATGGTAAATAAGGGCTCGGGTCGTGTACGACTTGAATTTCATATTCCATCACGTGGTTTGATTGGCTATCGTTCAGAATTTATGACCGACACTCGCGGAACTGGTTTATTGAACACCATTTTTTCAGGCTATGAGGAATATAAAGGCGAGATTACACATCGTAAAAATGGCGCCATGGTTGCTGATCGAAAGGGTAAGTCGACAGCATATGCACTTTGGAATTTGCAGGAACGTGGACAGATTTTTATTCTTGCTGGTACCGAATGCTATGAAGGCATGATCATCGGCGAAAATGCTAAAGAAAATGATATGATTGTGAATGTTTCACGTGAGAAAAAATTGACGAATGTACGGGCATCGGGAACGGACGAGGCAATCAAGTTGACTCCTGTGAAGCCGATGACTCTTGAGCAAGCGATGGAATGGATCTTAGACGACGAAATGGTTGAAGTGACTCCGATCAATATTCGTTTGCGATGCCGCGCCCTCGATCCTCATAAGCGCAAACGCGCCGCCAGTGAAAAAGAAGACTAAAAAGAAGACCGGGTCTTAATAAATTATTTTTTAAATAGCCAAGTAGTTAGCACAATTGCCTACGGGTGATTGTGCTTCGGCAACCGCCTCCAAAAATGTCGCTTAGTAAGTTTATACAGCGACCTCTTAATCCCCAAACCAAGAGTCATCTGAATCTTCAGCGGACTCCTCGGAATTTTCGTCTTCCTTTGGCTCAGATGGAGTATCGTCTTCAACAATACTTGATTCGGTTGGAGAATAGCTTTTAGAGAAAAGGTGATCTAAATCCAAAAGTGCTTCCTCAGCATTCTCCTGAGAGATTTTACGAAAGGTCACTAGGCGATTTATGATCTTCGAGAGCTCACGTCGGGCGAATGGACTGAGCTTTCCTTTGCGAAAGCTTTGATAATTTTTTGTTGGATTTGGCAATAGCATTGCCAGCCAAGCACCCTCAGCTATACTTAGATTTGAAACTTGTTTTGAAAAATAAAACTGCGCCGCACTTTTTATCCCCAAAACTTTCGGCCCAAACTCAACGACGTTAAAATATTTCTCCAGGATCTCTTCTTTTGACAGAATTTCTTCTATTTGAATCGCCAAAATAGCCTCGCGAATTTTGCGAAAAATCGACTTTTCTTTCGTCAAATAGAGATTCTTGGCAAGTTGTTGGGTAATTGTAGAGCCACCTCGAGCAAAATGGCCAGCCCGCAAATTCTTTTTAAAGCTCTCCTGTAGCTCAAACCAATCAAAACCGCTGTGATCATAGAAGCTGCCATCTTCTGATACCACAACAGCCATTTTCACCGCATGTGGAATATCTCGAATAGGTGTATAGCCTGGTTCTTGCGGACAAAGGTGTACTTGATACATTACAGTTACAAAACAGCTCTTAATATTAGTTGGCCGAGGCGTCGATATTAGAATCCAGGCCCCAGCAAGTGAAAGTAGGATTAGAAAGCTTACAATTGATAAAGCAACAGCAAATAAAAATCTCAACATTCCCAAACTATTAGCGTATATCTTGCGGCTACGCAATGTAGCTGTCTTAAAAAGGAGGACAATTTGTCTGTTTTTAAAAAAAGTTTTTGCATTGGTTTCTTCACTCTCATTTTAATCTGTTTCTTGGTCGGAGCTTGTACTGAGAAAAAAGTCACTTCCACTGCCGACCCCTCTGTGAAGACGAAACTTAGGGTTGGAATCGTTTTGGATAAGGGCGGCAAGGATGATAAATCTTTTAACGGCGCGGCCTTTGCTGGGGCTACACTTGCTGAAAAAGAGTTGGGCGTAGAAATAAAAGTCGTAGAGAGTGCTGATGACACTGCATTTGAGCCTTCACTTAGAGCCTTTGCAGAGCGTGAATATCCTCTTGTTCTCGGAATTGGATTTGCTCAGGTAGATGCCTTAAAAAAAATTGCCCCGCAATTTCCCAAAACTCATTTTGCCATTGTTGATGGAACTGTTGAATCCCCAAATGTCGCGAGTATTCATTTTGATGAACATGAAGGTTCTTTTCTGGTGGGGTACCTCGCCGCACTCGTTTCAAAAACCAAAAAAATTGGTTTTATTGGCGGGATGGATGTGCCTCTGATAAGGCGTTTTCAGATGGGTTATGAGGCTGGCGCTAAGGCGGCTGATCCAAAAGTTACATTTGTTTCGAATTATGCAGGCGTAAATAGTTCAGCCTGGTCAAATCCTGGTCGCGGAAAAGAATTGGCTCTTGATCAGTACTCACAAAAAGTAGATGTCATTTTTGCCGCAGCTGGCGCAACAGGCCTAGGTGTTTTTGATGCAGCTGAAGAAAAGGTGGCATTTGTTATTGGCGTAGATAGCAATCAAAATGCTCTGAAGCCAGGACGTGTCCTGACCAGCATGCTAAAGCGTGTCGACACAGCAGTCTTTCAAATCATAAAAGATGAGCAAAATTCAAAGTTCTCAGGTGGAATTCGTTCTTACGGATTGCGCGAAAAGGGCGTTGACTATTCTGTTGATGATGCCAATAGAAAATTAATCGAGCCCTACCTAGAAAAACTTGAGACGCTAAAAGCAAAAATTATTAAAGGTGAAGTAAAAGTACCTGATTACTATGTGGTTCACAAATAATTGGATCTTAAAAACCAAGAGCTAATATGATTAACATTGAGAGCAAAAATCTTTCGAAATCATTTGGGTCTTTTCAGGCCCTTTCGCAACTCAGTCTTAAATTTGAAGCCAATAAAATCCACGCCCTGATTGGCGAAAACGGCGCAGGAAAGTCGACTCTAATGAAGTTGCTGTTTGGCTTATTGCAGCCGAGCCATGGTGAAATTACTATTGATGGAAAACCAATATTATTAAAGAGTTCTCGAGATGCCATTCAAGCTGGGATCGGCATGGTACAACAACATTTTTGTCTGGTTGAGAATCTATCAGCGCTCGATAATATTATACTTGGGACTGAGCCAATGAAAGGATTCAGTCTGGATCGCAATTTAGCATTGAAAGAACTCATTCGAAAATTGCCGGATGAAAGTCTTCATGTCCCATGGGATAAAAAAATTTCTGAATTGAGTATTGGTTTTCGTCAAAGAGTCGAAATTTTAAAACTTTTATATCGTGATTCAAAATTCCTAATATTAGATGAGCCAACAGCAGTTTTGACTCCGCAAGAAGTTTCTTCATTTTTTTCATTGCTGTTGCGGCTAAAAGAAATGGGACGAACGATCGTCTTAATTACCCATAAATTAGGGGAGGTTTTTTCGGTTTGTGATCAGTATCATGTCCTTAGGCAGGGCCGTCTGATTGCTAGCGGCAAAGTCGCAGCGGCCACACAGTCGCAAATCGTAAGGCATATGATTGGCAGAGATCTGGTGCGCCCGCCTGAGCCAGCCACTAATACTCAAGCTTCAGCTAAAAAGCTTCTCGAATTTATTGATGTTTCAACCGACGTTCAACAACGTGGTCAGCTGAAGAAAATTTCATTAAATTTAGCGGCCGGCGAAATTTTAGGCATCGCTGGGGTTGAGGGTTCGGGTCAATCAAAATTGGTAGAAAGCTTGCTTGGCATTTGCCCTTTTGAGGGGACGATTCGATTTCTGGGAACCGAACTAAATGCAAAAGTATCAACTAAGAGTATTCGCGACATGGGTCTATCATTGATCCCCGAAGATCGTCATACTCAGGCGGTTTGGCTAGAGGAATCTTGTTCGAAAAATCTAATTATCGGAATTGAAGATCAATTCAAGTCGACGATATTTTTTGACGAATTGAAAATTCGCAAGGCCGCCGATCTATGGCTCAAAGACTTTGATGTACGTTTAAATGATTTGCACCAACCCATTTCATCTTTGAGTGGTGGAAACCAACAGAAGCTGGTGTTTGCACGCGAGTTCTTGGGGCGAAAAGCCAAGCTTATAGTCTGTCATCAGCCAACAAGGGGAGTCGACTTAGGGGCCATTGAAAAAATTCATTCTGAGATTTTACGGATGAAAGCATTGGGAATTTCTTGTCTGTTGATTAGCAGCGAGTTAGATGAACTTTTTTCTTTAAGTGACCGAATTTGCGTTATGTTCGATGGTCGTATTAGCGGAGTCTTTGAGCGGGCGGCCTTTTCAAAGGCTGAAATAGGCAAAGCCATGACGGGAGCCGCAGAATGAAAAAAATAAAGGCACTAACATCATCTGGTTTTTTTTATTTAATAGCCCTCGGACTTGGCGTTTTCTTTGCGATGATTTTAGTGACAATTGTTGGCGAAAATCCTTTCAATGTTTTGCGAATTTTATTCTCAAGCTCGCTAGGCGGTCCGCGTGAAATTGGCTATTCATTGTTTTATGCCACGCCATTTATTTTGACGGGCCTAAGCGTTGCATGGGCCTTTCGTGCAGGCCTCTTTAATGTCGGAGCTGAAGGTCAAATGTTAATGGGCGGCATCGCCGCGGTAAGTCTTGGCATTTTATTTCCAAATCTGCCGGTGCCTGTGGCAATTTTGAGTTCCTTTCTTGCTGCATTTTTTTTTGGAGGACTTTGGGGGGCCATCGCTGGTTGGGTAAAAGTAAAGCGCGGGGCGCACGAAGTGTTGATCACCATTTTACTTAATTTTGTGGCTTACGGACTCAGTAGTTTTTTTATTCTTAACGTCTTCCGTAATTCGAAGTCACAAAACCCCGAGACCGTAGAGATTGGTGCTCATTATTTTTTGCCGCAAATCAATTTTTTTGATCCGAACAGTCCTTTGAATCAAATGATTTTTGTTGCGGCATTGTGTGCGATTATTTTTTCGTTAGTGTTTCACAAGACTTTATTTGGGTTTTTTCAACGAATGTCTGGAGCCGTTCCAGAGTTGGCATTACGCTCTGGTATTCGCATTGACCGACAGATCATTTTAGCACTATTCATTTCGGGCGGACTCGCCGGCTTAGCTAGCTGTGGAACCATTATGGGATATTCTCATAAGGCACGAGAGGGTTTTTCAAATGGAGCGGGTTTTATCGGAATAGCTGTCGCCTTGCTCGGGCAAAATACTGCCAGTGGGGTGGTTTGGTCCGCCATTCTATTTGGAGCTCTTGCAAAGGGATCACTTGATCTTGATTTGGACACACGCTTTATTACGAGAGATTTAGCGCAGGTGATCCAGGCGTGTATAGTTTTAGTTGTTGCAAGTAAACCAGGACTTGAGCTGCTCTATAAAAAATTTCGAGGTTTAACCCAATGATTGAGGCGCATATTTTTCTTGATTTATTTTTGAGTTCAGTGAGGCTTTCCGTGCCACTGATTTTTGCTGCTTATGGAGGAATGATGAGTGAGCGAAGCGGCGTCGCCAATATCGCCCTGGAGTCTTATCTTCTTTTTTCTGCTTTTGTTGCGGCCGCGGCAACTAGCCTCTTTGCAAGCTTATGGATGGGAATCTTATTTGGGCTTCTAGCGTCTGGCCTTATTGGATTCGCATTTGCTATTGTCTGTGTGTATGGTCGTGGTGATCAAGTGGTGATTGGAACAGCATTTAATTTACTAGCAGTTGGTAGCATACCAGTTTTAAATAATGTTTTATTTGGCATAACCGGGTCAACACCGGCACTTCCTCTGCATCTGAGATTTACTTCGCCACTTATTTTTTTCGGGCTCAGTATTCTGACCGTTGGCTTACTTGAGTTTCTTTTTCGCAAAACGAGACATGGCTTAAGAGTCACGGCCTGCGGTGAAAATCCGATGGCCCTCGAGACCCAAGGCGTCTCTTATAAAAAACTGAGAGTGCGCGCGGTTGTTGAAGGTAGCTTGATTGCCGGTATTGGTGGAATATATTTGAGTCTTTGCCAAGGTAGCGCATATGTTCGTGAGATGTCTGCGGGCCGAGGGTTTATAGCTTTGGCGGCATT
>JAYVXS010000109.1:0-18622 GCA_043784965.1 Bdellovibrionales bacterium | reverse complement strand
TTAGAGTGAGACTTAGAGTGAGGCTTAGAGTGAGGCTTAGAGTGAGGCAACCTCAAAGCAGGTTGTCGCAATGAAAAGGTCTCGAAAACGCCAGGAGCGAAGCGGCCAGACTAGCGAAGCGGCCAGACTAGCGAAGCGGCGATTGCAACAGAAATCTGATGAAATATCCGGGCTAGGTTTAGTTATGATATAAATACAGAGAGATAAATTTAACAATAGCTTAAAAGTGATTGAACAAAATATTAATCAATCTGCATCAATTAACTCATAGCGACTAGGCTTTCAACTGCTAGCGTTATGGCCGCATAACGTATCGCATCGTTCGACAAGTCAATGCTGATGTAGATCTTCTATTTGCAATCCATCATATGAATCAATCTAGCATTATAAAAAGTATCGGCCTTTTCCAAGTTCCAAGGTGGGTATGGATAAAGTTTGGCCTCAACACAAAAGCCATCAGTAACAGCCGCCCATTGGCGATCTTCAGAGCTTGATGTGAAAATGACACCCTCAGAAGTCTTGATCGCAACTGCAAAAGAATACACCTGAGCATTTGCCGGACCGCCATTTCCCATCACCGCTATCATATCATTAACCTTACTTACTTTTATTACTTTACCCTTAATAGATTTAGAAAATATCAAGTGATAATATTCAACGAAGACGTAGGCACTACAGCCAATCAAAAAAACAAATATCAACAGCAAGGATGATTTTTTAATAAAACTGAGCATTCAATTCTCTTTTTGAAACGAGTTTTTTTGCCGATGAACGCGAGTTCGACCAGAGAAAAGCGCAACTGTTTGATAGCCTTCGCAAATGCAGCTTTTCTCTGGTCAAATTCGCGTTATGAAGCTTAGCAGCTTATGTGATGAGGTCAATCGTCGAATTCGCGAATTTATTGCCTTTGCTGACGATGTGAAAAATGGGCTAATTATAGGGTTTTAGCCTCCGTTAGATATGCATTTGGTATTATTTTAAAATTAAAAAAGAACCCCATGCTATTGCTGAGCAGAGCGAATAAGCTGGGGAATTTGAAAATTTTTCTACGAGGCCTTCAATAGATTTCGTGTCCAACTTGAAATTGAATTGAGCACACTGTCTTCTGCATTTGCGAATTGCACACCATAATGTTTTTGCTCTTCGCTCCAGACAACGCGTCCTTCAATTTGAATTTGTTCGACACCGTCAGGACCCGTGATCACAAGTGAAACAGCGCCACCTTTTTCAAGCATTGTATCGGCATTGAGTTGCAATCCACCGAGAGAAATCGTGCTCACTTGACCAACGAGTTCACGGTCTCCAAGCTTCACTTTTACTTCGCTATTAATCATAAAGCGATCGTACTTTCGTTTTGCCTTTGGAGATCTAAGCCGCATACCAACGGCTAGAGCAAGAGGGAGTGTCACCACCATCATGAATAAAATCAGACCCATTCGACTAGCATGAGGGAGTGGAGCATTTTTATCATTGCTCATCGTATGCCATATTGGATCGTTTACATTTTCAACACGCCCACAGCCCCCACCGCCCGAATCACTTGCTGGCCCACGAGATGCTGTCGCGGCAAAAATCGGCTGAATAGAGCTTCCAACTACATTTTTTGCCGCTAGAATTGAACTGTAAGCATTCAATCGACCATGAGTTGAAACGCTGGTTGCGAGACTTGCTAAGGGGTCAACGGCACCAAGCAAAACACTTTTAAGTTGATAAGCACTCATACTTGAATTCTCTCTCAACATGAGAGCGGCGACACCGGCAACAAATGGCGTTGCCATACTAGTCCCTGACATGGTGGCCCAAGTGTTCCCCACAAAAGTACTAAAAATACTAACTCCTGGAGCCGCAAGACTCACCGTTGTTGCTCCGTAATTTGAAAAACTAGCTTTTACATCACTATTCGTAGTTGCTGCCACAGATATTACATTCGGCACGGTATAATTGGCAGGGTATGTGGCCGTCACATCGTTGTTCGTCCCACTATTTCCAGCTGCCGCAACAAATAAAACTTTATGATCATAGGCATAGGCAATGGCTTGAAGAAGACTATCTGAAGGGCTTCCTCCGCCCCAAGAATTACTAATGACTCTGGCACCCATATTGACTGCATAGTTGATTGCACTAATAGCATGCGCAGTACTGCCGGATCCTGTAGAATCTAAAAATTTAAGCGGCATTATTTTAATTTTCGCGGCCTGCAATACACCAAGTGTAATATCCTGGCTAGTCCCAAGAACAACACCTGCGCAATGCGTACCATGGCCCTCATCATCGGTTGGCGTTGCCGTTCCATATGCGAAATTATACCCGTTAATATCGTCAACATAGCCGTTGTGATCGTCGTCGATTCCATTTCCGGCGATTTCTCCTGGATTAACCCAAATCGCTCCAGAGCTAGTAAATACCGGATGGCTCAAATCAAGTCCGGTATCGACAATCGCAACAATGACCGGAGCCAATCCAGGGGTCAAATTATTCCATTCATTTTGCAATTGAATAGGAGCCGAGGTTTGCGATGTTGCAGACTGGGTGTGCACTATATAATTTGGCTCAGCAAACTCAACACTTGGGTCTTGATTTAATCGATTGAGAACCTCATCGAGGTTTTGGTCTGCACGTATTTTAAAATGGTGCATATTCAATTTATCATATGAGCTTTTTAGATGCATTCGATGAGCGGTAACGGCACGGCCAACAAATGCCGAGGCCTCAATTGAATCTGGTTTTCCACGAAGTTTAACAATGATCTCACCAGGAACAAACTCAGCGGCGAACACACTAAGTCCCGAAATCATGAACCCCAAAATAAAAAGAACTCTGGATAAGAATTTGTTCACTAAAGACACCCTCCAAATCGAACCCAAGCTAGGCAAAAAAATAGCTAGATTGCGCCCGATAGACCCATAAACTTTTCGGACAAAGGTCTGGGAACTTAAGTGAATATGCTTAATTATTTGATAGTATAATTGAGAGACATAAATGGCCTCAATCTGAGGCCATTTATTGAATTAAAATGGAACTTAAAAATTACTTAATATAAACTTGATTAATAATCTCCAGGTGCTTCGTTTTGAGACGCAGCGAAGTTTTTAGTCATTTCAACTCGAGAGCTCTTTCGAACAGCATCAATCCATCCGGTAAAAGCATCCTGACTGCGCTGAAAAGCTATGTTTTTTGCAAGCTCTTCAGGCGTCTCAAGTTTTATCTCGGCATCGTTTTTTGTATTCTTCGCAAGCTTCGACTTTTTTGCAGCCGTAGTAATGCTATCTTTGGCTAAAGCGCTTTTACTTACAGCTTTGAATTTCATGATATATGCTTTGTCGCCTTGACGAACTAACTCAGTGGCTAAAGGTGCTTTCTCATTTAAACGAAATCCAACTTTGGCAAATTCATCATTTCCACCAACTTTTGGAACCGTCGCTGCACTAATTGAAAAAGGTCCGGTTGAATCCCACTTTAATTTGTAAGTTGAAACAAATTGATCAACTCCTTTCAAATCGGACTTTTTTAATAGATCCCGTATCTCACCCATCATGGCTTCTGATTTTTTTTCCGCCGCTAGATTTTTAGCTATTCCAGCTTTAGCTGTATCAAGACTAGTAGTGGCTTTGAGAATTTTATCAATGACCTCAATGATGTGAAATCCGTACTTTGTCTTTACTAAATCGCTTAAAGTTTTCGGCTTTAAAGAAAATGCCGTCTTTTCAAATTCCGCCACCATTTTGCCACGCGAAAAGGCTTCAAGCTCGCCACCTTTGGCTTTAGATCCTGGATCATCACTATTCTCAGTTGCAAGTTTTGAAAAATCTTCGCCTTTTTTAAGTTTACTCAGCAGGTCTTCTGCCTTCTTCTCAGCGGTTTTTACACTCTCACTATTGGCCGGATCAAACTTGACTAAAATATGACGGGCATGAATTTTTTCTTCTGTATTAAATTCTGAAGCATGAGTGGAATAGTAGTCTTTCAATTTCTTTTCGCTATCCGTTTGGGCTAAAAAGGCCTTCACTTCAGCCGCGCTAACTTGATCAGCCGAAACCAGTTTACTGGTCTGTAGCTCTACATATTCAACATCGGCCTGTAGATCGCGCAGATCCATTTGTTTTTTCACTTCTTGCGGTGTCGCTCTAAGTGCTAAAGAAAATACCCGCTGTGCATCCTGAGAGATTGCTCCACGTCTAAGCTTTTCCTCAAATTCACTAGGTGTTGTTCTCATATTCTCGATATAGCTCATATAACGATCGCGTTGAAACTTGCCATTTTCATTGAAAATGGGTGCGCTGCGAATAATTTCAGCAATCGCTGAATCAGATGAGACCAACTGATTTGCAACGCAGGCCTGATAAATCAATTCACTCTGAACAAGTTGATTCAAAGCCATTTCTTGCATCCGCTGGCGCCCTGCTTCACCTTGAAAGAATGAAGCATATGGACTCCCTTGCATATTTTGCTCCATTTGCGTGACTGCATCATTTAATTCCCGCATCGAAATGGTGGCTGAGTTGACGTGTGCAACGCCCCCTCCTGTGCCCATTAAACCGCCGCCGCTTCGAGGGGACAGTCCCCACAAAACGAAAACCAAAATAATCGCGCCAAATATTGCCCAGGTGATAATCTTAGTGCGCGTGTTTCGACCACCATGTTTTAGCTCATCAAACATTTTTAATCCTTTGTTTTCGAGATCCATTTTCTGGATCTTTTGGAAGCTCATTACGAAAGAGGCCTATTATCTGCAAAAAAAATCAATTTTTTCAAGGAGATTTCTTGGAAAGAGCAAAGAGCTTTGCTAGCCTGTGCTTACTTGCATAGACCTCTCGTGTAACTAGTGGTCTAATATTGAAGGAGAGACTTTAATTGAATTTTTTTGCTTTTGATTTACGCAAAATGGCTATTATCTTGGTTATCATCGCCTTGCCATTTTTATCTGTCAACATGCAGCGTGGGCCCGGAGACGAGGCTTGGTACCGAAAACCCTTGAGTATCATTGTAGGTGCCTTGCAGACCTCCTACTCAAGTTTTACCAGTGAAATTCGCGGCACTACCTCCACTTATTTGAAGCTCGTTGGCATTAAGAAATTCAATGCTAGCCTGCTTAAAGAGAATGAAGAACTGCATGCCGAACTCGGTGCTTTAACTGAACTAAAACTTGAGAATCAACGACTAAATAAAATTTTGGACTTCAAACAGAGAAGTAAAATGAAGTCACTTGCCGCACGGGTTATCTCACGGGACCTTTCCCCAGAACATTATTCGATTCGCATTAATCGCGGCTTTCAGGATGGACTTCGTAAACTTCAGGCCGTTATTACCGTTGAAGGAGTGGTCGGTTATGTCTTTAAACCTGAGGCTTATTCTTCTCAAGTTTTACTGGTAACCGATCGCGCCGCTAGCATTGATGGCATCGTCCAAAGTACGAGAGCTCGAGGACTCGTGCAAGGCAAAACCAAGTCTCTTTGTCGACTCAGATATCTAGAACGTGCCGACGATGTTAAGGTCGGGGACCTTGTGGTGACCAGCGGTCTTCAGGGCATATTTCCAAAAGGTTTTCCGATCGGCAAAATCAACAGTGTTCGCAAAACTGACTTTGGCATTAGCCAAGAAGCAGAAGTTGTACCTATTGTGAATCCATCGAACCTAGAAGAGGTTTTAGTCGTATTGGATTCAGGGAACGAAGACTTCTCAAATAAATATGGCACCGGTGATTTCGGCCCGCCCCTGCTGTCCAAGCTTGTCGGCTATTCTTCTGGCACCCCCCGACTCGACACTTCTAAAATTCAAGCGGCCTCAACTCAAGAAAAAGTAGAACTGCCCAAAGCCAATATAAATTCAATCAACGATCCTTCTCCCGTCCGCCAAGGAGAGTGATTTGAAAGAACGGCTTTTACTCTATACAAATATCTTTTGCTTTTTGTTATTTACTCTCGTCGCGGCGAGCCTACAGACTTCTTTGTGGTTTCAAATTGCCGGATACTTTCCCTCCCCCGCGCTATGGATTCCCGGATTGGTTTATATATCGATGCACCGAAACTCAGTCGAAATGCTGATCACAATTATTTTGATAACTGCTGCTTTAGCCACGATGACTACCGTCTCAGAAGGAGTGATGTTGGCCAGTTGTTTGATCTTAGGCGTCAGCGCGCGCATTTTTAAGGAGAGGATTTATTGGTCTAATTATACTTATTCAATGCTGATATGCGGACTCTCCGGATTTTCCTTTCACTTGTTTAAGTGGATTGCATCTATGGTCCTTGAAGAACGCCATTTTTTTTCGCCTCATTTTCTGGATTGGATCATTGAAGCGATGCTCACCGCACTAATTGCACCATTATTTTTTCGCATATTTATCTGGATTGACCAGGCTTTCGGCAGAGAGAGTATCGACAGCACTGGCAAGGTGGTTTAGTGGCAAATAGCTACGTAGCTAGCAATGAGCAAGAAGCAAGAGAGTACGCTTCCCGCTACCGTCTTTTATACGGACTTATTTTTTTTACGACACTCATTTTTGCTACCAGGCTGTGGTATTTACAAATTATAAATGGTGCCGAGCTCAGACAGTTCAGTGAGCAAAATTCAATTAAAGAAACTAAAATTCCGGCGCCACGAGGTATTATTTATGATCGCAATGGGCAAATTCTTGTCGAGAACTTACCCGGTTTTGAAGCTTCAATTGCGCCTCAATATATCATCAATCTCGATGAGGTTGCAGGGGCTCTATCGCGCGCGCTCAAGATTCCTGCGTCCAACATTATCGCGGCAGTGCAAAAAAGTAAAAAACTCAACGGACCCTTTCGTGCTGTTCGCGTAAAAGATAATCTTTCTCGCGAAGAAATTTTTTCACTTGAACTTTTGAAACTAGATTATTCGGGCATCGACATTAAAGAAGCTGTATTTAGAAGCTATCCGCTCAAAGAAAATGGCGCGCAACTATTCGGTTATGTCGGAGAAATCTCAAAAAAGCAGCTACCTATTTTGAATGAAAGATTTAAAGGGACCTACAAGTTTCAGCAAGGTGATATCATTGGTAAGAGTGGCCTCGAAGAATATTTGGATCGCTATTTGCGGGGACGCGATGGCGTTTCGATGATGCAAGTCGATGCCCGTGGAAGAGAAGCACAGAGTGAAACCCCTAGTTTTTTAGGGAGCATGGCCGGAACCCAGGATGCTGTCCCTGGACACAATCTCATTATTACCATTGATCGAGAGATCCAAGAAGCTGCCTATCGTGGCTTTCTGGCCACTGGATATACTGGGGGTGCCGTGGTCATGCGAACTAACGGTGAGGTTCTGGCCTTGATTAACAATCCTAGTTTCGATCCAAATGAATTCTCAACTGGAATTTCTGCTGAAATTTGGTCCAAGCTTGTTAATGATCCTGGTAAGCCACTCAGAAATAAGGTTTTACAAGATCATAATTCACCTGGTTCAACGTTTAAACCACTGGTCGCCGTCGCAGCCCTATGTGAGAAAGTCGTCACTCCTTCAACAGTTGTTTCTTGTCCCGGAGTAATCAGATTTGGCAATCGCCCTTATCATGACACGCTTCGTGGTGGCCATGGTGATCTAGTCATCACCCAAGCAATTGAACAAAGTGCCAATATCTTTTTTTACAAAATGGGTATCGCTCTTGGAATCGATAAGATGTATCGCTACATTGATGCACTTGGCATCGGACATAAAACAGGTATCGATCTAAACGGCGAAGTCTCTGGCCTTATGCCAAGTTCACAATGGAAGCTTGATACCATTGGAGAAGAATGGCAGCCCGGAGAAAACTTAAGCAATGCGATTGGCCAGGGTTTTGTACTAACGACTCCCTTGCAAATGGCAATTGCATACAACGCAATTGGTACAAGAGGCCAGCTGGTAAAACCTTTTTTAGTGAAAAAAATCCTCACTCCAGATAATCGAGTCATAAAAGAATTAGAGCCAACTTTGATTCGCGATCTTACAAAGCCAACTAAAAACCCAAATGATCCGGTTATTGATGTAAAAGTTTTTGATACGGTTCGCGAAGGAATGCGGCTGGTGGTAAATGGGGTACACGGCACTGCTCGAGGCAGTAAATTATCATTTATTGAAATGGCTGGTAAAACTGGCACTTCTCAAGTCATGAGCTTTTCGGCTGACCAAATTTATATTACTTGCGAATCCCGCCCCAAACACCAACGACATCATGGTTGGTTTATTGGATACGCACCTGCCGATAAACCTGAAATTGTTTTTGGAATTTTAGCTGAACATGCATGCCATGGTTCTCGCGCAGCTCCGGTCGCAAGAGAGGTAGTCAGAGCTTGGGTTACTAAATATCATCCCGAATGGCTTGGCGACGATGTTCAGAAGAAAAAAATTTCGGCCGAGCTAAAACTAGTGAAACCAGCAATTGAAACGGAGGGCGAATGAGTTCTATTGGCTTACAAGTTGAAGAACGAACTTTTTTACGTCGCATTGACTGGAATCTAGCCGGAGTCATTTTTGCGCTAAATATCATCGGTCTTGTCGTTTTATTTTCGGCTACACATGGTGCCGTTGCAGGAAGCGTAAACCGCCTATTTCTTTCACAAATTTTTTGGTTAAGTGTCAGCTGGACCCTTTACTTCCTGGTCACTCTTTTTGACTATCAATTCTTTTTAAGAATCGCATATTTACTATACGGTCTTAATCTCTTTGCTCTGGTCGGGGTGATCGCTTTTGGCAAAGTTGCACTTGGAGCCCAGCGTTGGCTTGATCTTGGTTTTTTTATGTACCAACCATCAGAAACCATGAAGCTCTCTGTAGTTTTAGTATTGGCCCGGGTAATGAGTCGCAAATCCTATCCCAATGGCATGGGTTTAAAAGATATGTTCGTCCCGGCTATCCTAGTGGGTGTCCCATTTGCTATTACCGCAGCTCAACCCGATTTAGGTACGGCTCTTATGTTGGTCATAATTGGTGGATCTATTTTATTCTTCATTCGGATTGAGACAAAAATTCTTTTGACAGTAGGTGTCGCCCTCGCAATAGCCGTACCCTGCGCCTGGCTTTTTGGCTTAAAAGAATATCAAAAAAATCGCATTTATACATTCATTTCACCCATGCGGGATCCACGTGGGGCGGGCTATAATTCAATTCAATCGAGAATCGCTGTTGGCAGTGGCAGATTATTTGGAAAGGGTTTTCGCAAGGGCACTCAGTCACAACTTGAATTTTTGCCCGAGCGCCATACTGATTTTATTTTTAGTGTTTTAAGCGAAGAGTTTGGCTTGATAGGCAGCCTTATTACCATAATTTTTTTCGCAAGACTTTTTACCCTTGGCACACGCATAGCCTCGCAAGCAAGAGAAAAAGCTGGGGCCATCGTCGTCATCGGCGTTTTAGCAATTCTATTTTGGCATATGTTTATTAATATTGGCATGGTGATTGGGCTGCTTCCGATTGTAGGTATTCCACTGCCCCTTATAAGTTATGGTGGATCCAGCATGCTCACCACTATGACTGGACTTGGCCTAATCAGCAGCGTCGCCTATCGCAAGTTTTTGTTTTAGAAGCTTTTATTTAGTAATTTAAAGGCCCGTACTTAACTGAGCCTTTATCTAGATGAGATTTGCTTATCAGCTAATCCGTATTTTAAAAATGCTTACTTATCAAGCTTACGATATTGTCTTTCGGGTGATTGCCGACAATCTGCTCAACTTGCTTGCCACCTTTAAACAAAATCATAGTTGGAATTCCTCTTACCCCATAAGTTGCTGGAGCCGTTTGGTTTTCATCAACATTTACTTTTATAACTTTAACTTTTCCCGAATACTCAGTGGCGATTTCTTCAAGTTTCGGCGCCAGCGCCTTACATGGCCCACACCACTCTGCCCAAAAATCCACAAGTACAGGAGTGTCTGACTCTAAGACATCTTTTTTAAAATTATCATCTGTTGTTGCAAAGGTATTCGTGCCCATTTGATCCTCCGGTAAGTGTTCTATCGATTGTAACTGATAAATTGGGTCGAGTACAGCATCAAGGTCGGGCTAATAAAGAAGTCGACAATATTTTAATCAATTGGAACCGCCGGTGCCAGCTCAATTCTAAGGCCAGCACACTTGTCTTGCGCCCTACTTAGGTCCAGACAAATCTCAAAACAGCACCTTTATCTTTTTTCGTTTTTAGCTTTAAAGTTCCTAAGTCTCTTCACCCTATTAGCCGATTAGACAACTATGGAAAGATCGGAATTTAATATCTTAATCGTCGAGGACGACCCTACTTTGGGAAAAGCCATTTCTGAAATGGTGAAACGGGATGGTTTCAATCCGGTGCTAATCAACAAGCCGGCAGACGCCCTCCCACAGATAAAAATGCAAGCCATTCATTTAGCGGTGATTGATTGCATGTTACCAAAAATGAACGGTAGAGATTTGGCAGTCAAACTTAGAGCTGAAAGCGGCGGCGATATTCCTGTCATACTAATGAGTGGAATTTACAAAGACAAAGGCTACATTCTTGAGTCGACTCGTCAAACCGGTGCCTTCGCTTACTTGGTGAAACCATTTAATGTCGAAGATTTAAAGAAGCTCATCAACGACAAACTGTTGAGCTCTCATGAAGTTGAAGTGCGCATGATGCCCGTCTACAATCTAATGGGGCAAAGTACAATTTCAGCTGAAGAGCGAATTCAGGCCATCAACGATTCTGATACAGTTCATGGTTACGATTTACCCTGGCTTTACAGTTTATTACTTGAAAAAGAATTGAGTGGCCAATTAAATATCGTCTCGGCTGATGGAGCGCAGTCTTCAGTTGCTTTTTTAAATGGCAGTATCGCGCAAGTCAATATGAGCGATCAAGAATCCTATTTTGGCTCGCTCCTCGTAGAGGGTGGCTACATCTCTGCTCCTGAAATTGACGAGGCCATTAAAGCACCAAGCAAAACCAAACGCCTTGGTGAAAAACTTATCGAAATGAATCTTTTAAGTCCTCATGCCGTCGAAATAGTTCTTGCCGAACAACAGGGAATTAGGCTGGCAAAAACAATTCAAGATACATCGAATAAGGTGAGTTTTACTCGAGGTGAAGAAATCAAGCCAAGGGTTGAAATTACTAAAAAAATGTTTATTCAATTCTTAGACGATTGGATTTTGTCTAAAATAAAACCCGAATGGCTAAAGGCTTTCTACGTCAGTTGGATGAATCATACTTTTGTTAAAGGCTCTGAATATTCAGATAACCATCGTGCCCTTAGCTTAGTTAACATTAATAATTTGCCAGGTTTTCTCAGTGAGGTCTTAAAAAAGGGAACCACCTTACAAAGCCTTCTGTCTAAATACGATTCACAAGAGGCCTATGCCTTTCGCGCCCTTCATCTCCTAACCACCACTCGAATGATTGCTTTTGGCGGTCAGACAAGACAGCGCGACTTTGACGCGCAAACAAAACGGTTTGAAAAAATCAATGAAGAAATGAATAAACAAAATTGCTTCGAAAGATTGGGCCTTTCTAAGAAAGCCAAAGAAACTGAGATTAAACGGGCTTACCTCGATCTCGCGAAAGTCCTTCATCCTGATAAGTTGTTGCCTGAAACACCTTATGAGCTTAAAACCCTAGTGACCTCAGCCTTTGAAAAGGTCAATCAAGCTTATCAAACTTTGTCGACCCAAGACAGTCTTGATCGCTACTTAAAGGAACTCGAGGTTGGAACCGCTGAGTTGGCAATGCAATCTGAGGCCCTCACAACTGAAGGCAAGACTTCTTTACGAAAAGGCGAAGTTAAAAAAGCACTTCAGACACTCGAAGAAGCCGCTAAGTTGACTTCTCCTACCGTTGAGCTGCGCATCTTATTGATATGGGCCAAGTTAAAATCACCGAGTGAATCGACGACCAATGCACAAATCAATAAGATAAAGGCCGAGCTAAGCGAAATTCCACCAGAAGATCGACACTCCGCCTTATACTATTTTATAAAGGGCTTATGGCTCAAAGCAGGTGATGAACTTGAAAGTGCACGTAAAAGCTTTGAGCATGCCGTCTCATTGGATGTAGATCTGATAGAAGCAAGACGCGAGCTCAACTTACTCAAGCACGAATTTACAGTAACCAAAGCCGCTAGAAAAAACGATTTGTTCAACGCCGATCTAAAGGACGTTGTCACCAAACTGTTTAATAACAAAAATAAAAACTACAAATAATTCTTTTGCGCAAATCCTAAGTCTTTTTGAAAAGAGCCTTAGCGAACTCAAGCTTTTCAGCGTTAATTGCCTCAATTGATTTTGCATCATCGGCTGAACTCAGTTCTAGCAAAGCGACTTTTTCAGAAATGACCTTATGATCAATTACTCGCGTTGTTGGATCGCCAGTAACTTTACTTAAAAATTCTTGATATTTACGGTTGCGTATTTCAGAGGTGACACTAGAGATTGGCGCTGGTTTTCGCGATTGGACCTTATCATCGGTTATGTCTTTACCGCCATAAGTGGTATTAGAGCCTTGTGCAGTCGGCCTTCTCATCGTGAGTTTTAAATATTTATCATGAAGCATCTTTTGATCCAACTTCGCCATATCAGCAGTTCGCTTAATCAACTGTTCGTAGTCGAATGGTGAGCTCAGCAGAAAGTCAAAGGCCACACTCGCTTCTTTAGCTAATTTTGGTTCTGCAGCAGCGGGATACAACAATAATACGCGAGGCTTACTAATCAATCTTTTGGCCTCTATACCAAGCATCATTCCATCAACATTTTTGGTTTTAAATGATGCGATTACAATATCAGGCAAATAACCAAGAGTAGCCGAACGAAATTGAGAATCTTTATTTATAGAAATAACATCGAAGCCAAGCTTTTTAAGCAAAATTTGGCATTGCGTACTCTCGTTGAAGTCATCGATAGCAAGGATGATTTTGACCATGCTATATTATCTTGTATTTAGTTTTAAGTGGTCAACAAGACAAAGTATTGACCTGCTCATTCATCTTTTGAAAGAGACGACTAGTCTAGGTTTTCTTAAGCAGATCCCCTCATCTTTACTCTCGTCAAACTCAACCTATTAAAATAGGAGCGCCCACCTTGCTCATATCTGTACAAACTGCTAGTCTAGCGACTAATATGAAAATCTCAGGATTTAGCGTCATTCGAAATGCCGAACTCATGGGCTATCCCGTGCTTGAAAGCATCAAGAGCATTCTCCCAATAGTCGATGAGTTTGTTATTGGCGTCGGTCAAAGTGATGATCTAACGAGAAAACTAATTGAATCCATCGATGATAAAAAAATTCGCATTTTTGATTCTTTTTGGGATACTTCAAAGACCAAGGGCGGACTCATTTTAAGTGAAAAGACAAACGAGGCCCTCGATCAATGCGCAAACGATTGGTGTTTTTATTTGCAGGCCGATGAAGTGGTCCACGAGCAAGATCTCGTGCTCATCCACCGGGCCATTGAAAAAGCGGACAGCCAACGCGAAATAGAAGGATTACTCTTTAAATATATACATTTCTATGGAAGCTATTCGGTTACGGCCAATTCTAGAAAATGGTACCGCAACGAGATACGGGCGGTACGTAAGTCGTCTGGAATCCGCTCTCATAGCGACGCTCAGGGATTTCGTGTTCATGGAGAAAAACCTCATGTGACGCCAACTCAAGCACGGATTTTTCACTATGGCTGGGTAAAACCGCCTAAACTAATGGGCCAAAAAAGCAAACTTCTCAACCAATGGTGGCATGGGGCAAAACGTGACCACGAATTTGAACATTTTCAATACGAAAAACAGTATGGATTGAAAAAATTTACCGGCTCGCATCCTGCGATCATGAAAGACTTGGTTGCCAAGCAAACTTGGGAGTATGATCCTCAGAGAAGTTTAAGAGATTGGACCCTAAAAGACCTCAATCTTTTCGCTAGTGACGTTTTGGAACAAGTAACGGGCTACCGTATAGGCGAGTATAAGCCCTATCGAATTGCAATTGCTAAGGAGTAATAATGCAAAAGGACCAATCAGTAAATCAGGCAAAAGACCGCATCGAAACGATTCAACTTCCGAAAAGAAAATTTGAAGTTAAAACCGATCGCTATAGCGTCAAAATAGGCAGCGGCGAAAGACTTGCCGTGATCGCCGGGCCTTGTGTCATCGACAGCAAAGAACTGATCATGGAGACCGCCGCGGCGCTAGTCAAAATTTGTGAGAAATTAGACTTCCAATTGATCTTCAAATCCTCTTATGAAAAGGACAACCGTGGCTCCGAAAAAAATTGGCAAGGCCCAATGGTCAATGAAGGGCTTAAAATTCTTGCGGGTGTACGAAAAGAGTTTGGCATCCCGGTGCTTACCGATGTTCATCGCACAGAAGATGTTGAGCAAGTGGCTGAGTTTGTCGATGTTTTGCAAATTCCTGCGTATATGTGCCAGCAAACCTCTCTTGCGCTAGCTTGCGGCAAAACTGGCAAAGCCATCAATGTAAAAAAGGGTCAGTTTTTAGCTCCTGAAAATATGGGCGGAGTGCTTGGCAAAATTCACTCTACTGGCAACAAAAATATTTTGCTCACTGAGCGCGGCGCTTGCTTTGGCTATAATCGCTTAATTGCAGATATGCGCTCGATCCCTGTGATGCAAGAGTTAGGAGCTCCCGTATGTTTTGATGCAACCCATGTAGTTCGACTATATGGAATATCAAGTGCAGATCCGGCTGGTGGAGAGCCAAGATTCGTTCCTCATCTCACCTTAGCGGCTGTTGCTGCCGGCGCAGACGCTTTGTTCTTAGAAACGCATCCCCGACCAATGCAAGCCAAATGTGATGCCGCCTCACAGCTCAATCTCAAACATTTTGAATCGATGCTTCGAATGTCGATGGCGGTTCGCGATGCCATTGGCTCTCCTGAAAATGTTGGCGAGATATGCCCACGCGCCTAGCCATTCGCTATGTGCTAGGCGAGATGATTCCAACATTTTTTTTGGGGGTCGTCGGCTTCGTTTTCATTCTCTTAATGTTTCAGGCCCTGCGCCTTACAGAATTTGTTCTGGTTCACGGCGTAAAGCTTACCGCCGTCGCTGAACTTGTTGCCTATATGTCGACAAGTTTTTTGCCGATTTTATTTCCAATGAGTTTACTCTTCACTATTATTCTCACTTACGGACGCCTTAGTTCTGACTCTGAAATCATCGCCTTCAAAGCCAGCGGCATGAGTATGTGGGAGATCATCACTCCGGCCATTTTTTTAAGTGTTCTAATTGGTTTGCTAAGTGCCCAAATGGCATTTCACATTGCCCCTTGGGGAAATCGTCAATTTGAACTCATGATCACTAAAATAGGCGCCATGAAACCAAGCGTCTCGATCAAAGAAGGCACTTTTTCAGAGGGATTTTTTGATCTCGTTTTGTATGCCAACCAGGTCGATCAAAAGACGGGAGAGCTTGGCAATGTCTTTATCTACGACGAAAGAAATGTAGAAAGCCCAATGATTGTCATTGCCCGCCGCGGAGTGCTTCAGGTCGATGAAGATCGACCGGGAGAATCAGCGGCACTTTTACTCACTCGGGGCAGTGTCCATCGTACCTCTAGCGATCGACATACCAAAGTTGATTTCAAAACCTATAAACTGCTTTTTTCAAGTCCTTCTTCTGAAGATTTTAAGAAAAAATCTCCACAATCACTTACATTGTCAGATATAAACGAAGGTCTCAAAAATCGCGAAACCTCAAAAGAGGACCGGCTTACTTTCAAAATTGAGTACCATAAAAGAATGGCCGTTTCATTTGCTTGTGTTTTGTTTGCGATGCTGGGAGTTGGCTTCGGCACAACCACCAATAAACGCTCGGTTAAATCCGGCGGAATGGTCATGAGTCTGGTACTTATAGTCTCCTACTGGGCACTCTATATCACCGGTGAAAATTTAGCTCAAAGTAGTAAGTTACCACCGGGATTGGCAATGTGGATGGCAAATATTCTCTTTGCCTTTGCCGGCGTATATGCCTTAAAGCGATCTTGGAATTGATCTTCATATTCGAAACTAGCTTAGCGCCCTTAGGGCTTACGCAAAAGTTACAATCCTTCTTTTTTGCGCGCGTCTTAAGTCATAATTTGAATCAGATCTATTTCGTCTCGGAGTGGATGAGCACCGTCAAAAAGTAAATCGAGATTCCCTAAATTATTTGTCTGAATCGGAGAACTCGGCAATACGCAAAGGGTTCGGCCTTGGGTCAATGCCAGACGTGCAGTCATGATACTTCCACTTTTTCGTCTAGCTTCAACTACAAATAAAACTTTACACAAGCCACTAATCAGTCGATTGCGCCTTTCAAAATGATGTTTTTTCATTTCAACATTTGGCAAAAACTCGCTAATTACGGCGCCATTTGCTTCGATCAGATATTCAATATCATAGATGAATCGTCGAGGATAAATTTGACTTAGGCCACTCGGCAAAAATGCTATGCTCGGCAAGAAATTGCGAATTGAAAGTCTATGCACCAACTGATCAATACCAAATGCGGCACCACTCACCGTCACTGCACCTGTTTTTTTTAGGAATCGATCAAAGTAAAGCTCCATCCATTGTCTGGACTCGCCGCTCATATCTCTCGATCCGACGACCGAGATCCTGTTCATTGATAGCCAGGCAGGTGCACCCAGATAGGTTAAGAGTTTCGGCGGACGATCAATATTTAGAAATGATTCTGGATACAGATAGTGGCCTGGATAAATCATTTGATATTTTTTCTTATTACACAACTCAGCAGCAGCGTAACTCGCAACCAAGCATTCATCTTGGCCCAAAACCTGATTAGTGAAGGCTGATGGAGTCAGAGCTAAAATAGACTGCTTCAAACTCAATCCAGAACATATAGCTTTTTGCATTTCACAAAACTCTTCAAGAGTCATTTGTGATACAAGCGTACCGAGACAAGCAAGTTCACAAATCTTAAGATGTAATGTCTCTGGCAAAAAGTCGATCGGCAAATGGCCGCTAATTTTTTGCTCTATCATTTGATTTTCAAGTTGAAGCTGCATTCGCCTAAGCCATGCAACTGAACGTCCAAGGTCGAGCTTACATTGAGCCTCAAGCTAAATCGTTTGCATCCGACATTTCATTCGACTTCTGTATATTCAGAAGTTCAACCGCCTGAATTGCGCGAACGGCTTTGTCGACCGGCACAAGGCTTTCAATTTCCTCATCTCCGCTCATTGCTTTCAATTCATGAAATCTACGGGCGGTGACCAGCACTCGGCTTTCTAGAGTTCCTAGTGATTTGTTATAACTGTCGACGGCACCACCAATTTTTCTTCCAAGATCAGAAAAGTTTTCGCTTAAGACGCTGATACGTTTATAAAGCTCCTTTCCTAGGTCGCTGATCTCACGTGCATTATCAGCTAGGGATGTTTGCTTCCATCCGTAGGCCACTGCCTTAAGAAGGGCAATTAATGTGGTCGGCGTGGCAATAATCACTCGCTGATCTACGCTCTGTTCGATCAAAGACGGATTTACTTCAAGCGCCGAACTGAAAAAGGCCTCTCCCGGCAAAAACAAAACGACAAATTCAGGCGAATTTTCGAATTGATCCCAGTAGGACTTTTTGCTTAGCTCGGTTACTCTTTCTGAAATATGCCGCGAATGCTCAATAAGCTTTTCACGTTTGGTCGTCTCGTCCTCTGATTGCGAAGACTCAATATAACTTGAAATGACTGCCTTTGAATCGACGACAATACTTTTGTTTCCCGGCAGTTTCACTAAGAGATCTGGTCGCAAACGACCATTCTCATCTCCCACTGAGACCTGTTCGTAAAAATCACAATGATCGAGCATGCCGGCCATTTCAACGACGCGCCTGAGCTGCAACTCCCCCCAGCGACCACGCACCTGCGGCGCTCTCAATGCTTTCACTAAATTTGCAGTTTCAGTTTTTAACTTTTCTTGGGTTTCTTTCATACCAAAGAATTGCTCTTTGATTCCGGCATAGGCTTCAATTCTAACTTTCTCAACTTCATTAATTTTTAAATCAAATCTCTCAAGACTTTCTTTTATTGGACGCACACTCATTTCAATTTGCTCTTGTCTTTTCTCAAGTTCACTCTTGGATTGCTGATTGAGCTTTTCAAAACTTTGCGAGGCCAACTGTATAAAGGTCTCATTATTAGATTTCAAACTCGCCGCCGAAAGAGACTGAAACGACTCAAGCAAAGCCTTTTTCGAATCCTCAATCAGTCGCATTTGCTGCTTAAGATTCTCTTTTTCAGATGCTAAACGAGTTTCAAGTTGGGTTTTTTCATTTCGAATCTCGATCCATTCAATTTGATTTTTTTCATAGCGCTCATCCTTCTTAAGGACTTCGCACTTAAGATCGCTGCGCTCCCGCTCAAGGCCAGCTAGCCGCTCAGTTAGTTGAGTGAGTTGATTTTGCTTTTCATTTATTTGCAGTTGGCTTTGAACTTCGAACTTCATCTGCCAAAATTTTTGCTGAGCTTTTTTGGTAAAAAAGAAACTCATTAGCAGGCCAGCAATAAAAGTCAAAAAGGCTATAGCAATCGAAATTGAACTCATGGGCCGACCATACCTCAGCAAATCGAATCTCGGTAGTATTGACTCGGATATTTCATCAGATTTCTGTTGCAATCGCCGCTTCGCTAGTCTGGGCGCTTCGCTCCTGGCTTTTTTGAGACCTTTTCATTGCGACAA
>JAYVXS010000108.1:0-18662 GCA_043784965.1 Bdellovibrionales bacterium | reverse complement strand
CGTGCAAACTTGGAATGGGGACTAACGAATTGTGATCTCGATTCATCCTTGAGCTCAAATTGCAATTCATAAGCCAGCAACATTTTAAGGGGCCAGTTTCTATTTTGTTTGAGTGGCGGGGCTTGGCATTTCAGCGGCGCGCTTAACGGCTTTTGCAATGCTGAGCTCGCGCTGCACTCTATAGAAGATGATGTTTTCTTCTAAGCCATCACTGGCCAATGGTTCGGCTTCAGCAAAAAAGTCTCGCGTCTTATCTATAACTTTTTTGAGAATCAATTGTGTTGCTGGCTTGCCATCCACTTTGCCTTTTATTGTATGGATTTGAATGCGATAACGTACACCAGATTCAATTCGATCATGACTTCCAGGGGCACGGTACATCCTGTCGCCTTTGATATAGTCTGTCTCAAATATACCTGCATCGAGGTTGTCTTCTTTCACTGGATACTTTTTCATAGAGGCGCGAATGGCCATTTCAACTTCGGTATAATCGCCAAAGTAGACTCTTTGGGTTGGTACTCCTGGTGTGATGCCATCAGGTTTTAGATTTTGCGAGAAGCATCCCGTAAATAAGACGAAGGTACCTATTGTGAGAAATCGGAGTAGAAATTGATTCTGAGCTTTAAGTTTGTTACGCATCATTTAATATCGACGGCGGCTCTTGTAATATAATTTATCGACTTTAGGCGATCTGGGCCCAGTGCATTTAGGTCGGGGCTATCTTGCCCTAATAGGCTCACGGTCCAGCGATGTGATGAGCTCGAGCTATCACTTAAGATTGAGTCCGTCATTTCACTTGGTAGGACTGGCAGCGCGGCTTTTTCTTCCCAATTGGGATTGTAGACATCCCAAAGGGGAGTTTTAATTTCGACAATTACGCCGGCACTCGATTTAGTAGTAACTCCGCAAAAAGAATAAAATAGGCCAGCATTAACTATCGGTGATTGCGATGGGGCTGGCAAAACTTGTGCAATGACATTGGCACTTAATGTGGGTGCTTTCAGTATGCCGAGTTGGTCGCCCAAGGTCGAAATGTTTGCATCGTGAATGGCAATACTCATGACCTCTTGCAAAACCCCAGCGTCACCCATCGAAACGTTTCGAGATCGTAGTACACGAATGTTCTTTTCTGATGAATGATTTTGTGAAAGCGAATTTAAATCTATGCTGCCGCTGCTAGAGAGACTCTTGACGTCAAGAGGAACGAGCAAGCCATTTTGTTCAATAACACTCAAGGCAAGCATGACTAAGCTTGGATCGAAAGTTTGAACTTTGAGGTGATTCTTAAAGCTCAAAGGAATTGAAGAGATATCGATGTCACGATTCACGTTTAGGCTATCAATATGTTGTGATTGCTGACTCAAGCTTGTGAAGCTGAAGAAGTTGATCATGTCAAATATTGCGGCTTTGTCACGAACACTTCTAACCAAATCAGTAACTGCAAATTGAGCATGAAGTCCTACCATCAAATGATCCGATTCAGTTTGCAGCGGCAAACGAAATCCAGGTTTCGCTAAACGAAAGGGAATTATATACGACAAGATTTGATCTGGAATTGAGAGATTGCTGGGTACCGTAATCTGGTTTCCAAAAACTGAAAAGCTATCTGAATCTGGGCTGATTATGTTTGCGATACTAAAATCCGCAAGTTCCGATCTTTTTAAGGCTTCAAATACTAGGCTGATATGCGCCACGCTATAGTCATCAAATGGCGGATATCCTTTGGTCACTCCAGAATATTCAACCTTCTTTAGCAGATTTTGTTTTCGCAATTTAAAAACGCCTGCGATCGGCGGCGAATGTAAAAAGCTTGCTGTAATAAATCCATTGGCAGAAACGCTAAGACTTGTCGCTGTCAACCAATTGGCTGGTATGTTGATATTACCCAGACTATCTGTCACAAAAAGATTATTGGTAAAAGGCACATTCAAAGCTTCACCAATCATAACTTGGGCGCCAGCAATTGGGATACCATTGATATCTTGAACGCTTAAAATGGCTGAGCTATCGAAGATTTTAAAGAAGTTCGAATTTGATGATTCCGAATGCTGTAGCCAGCGATCACAACCACAAAAAAGTAGACCGATAAGAGCCAATAAAGAGATGGAATAGAATTTAGATTTCATATATCCTCAATGAGGGCGTCAGCGGCCTCATTAATAATTAGAAGGAGATTCCACATTTCTGTCAAGACCTGCAGATTGTTTAGGGCCTTAAGCTGTTTGCCTGTAAAAATAACTTTGGTTTTTTTAACCGATGAGTCGTTAGAATGAGGGTCTGTAGACTAAAGGAGTGGTCTTGTTAGAAAATAAGATAATAGCAATAGCTAAAAATGCCGGCGATGAAATAATGAAATTTTATAAGGCCAGCGATCTTTTGGTTGAAAGCAAATCAGACAGCTCGCCTGTGACTCAAGCAGATCTCAATGCGCATCAAATTATTTTCTCAGGTCTTAGAGCTTTATCGAATGACTTCATCATTTCTGAAGAATCAGACCTCGATAAATCGATGGATCTTAGAGATAAAAGATTTTGGCTGGTTGACCCGCTTGACGGAACCAGAGATTTTGTTGCGGGCCATGAAAGCTTTTGTGTGAGTATTGCACTAATTGAAAACTGCCAACCGATTCTAGGTGTGCTTTATTCGCCAGTATTGAATGAGATTTTTTATGCCAAAAGTACCGAGGGCGCGTTTTTCAATGGTAAAAAAATCTTCAATTCAAGTAAACGCACGAAACTATTTGCTCTTTCTAGCCGTGCCAAAATACCTTCAGAACGAATGAAAGGCTTTTTGAAAAAATTAAATATCGAGAAGATTAAGCCTTACGGATCTGCCCTGAAATTTGGACATTTAGCTAGGGGAGATGCCGATATTTACCCACGATTTGGTGAAACCTCAGAGTGGGACACAGCTGCAGGCCAAATCATTTGCCAAGAGGCCGGCTGTGCAGTTTTAAATATCAGCACCTTAGAAACACTTCAATATGCTAAGAATGATTTTCTTAACTCTGGATTCATCGCTGTTCGTGAAGATCTTATACCCTCGTTTCAAAATATACTGTTGGACATGTAGGATTGAGTCGCCAATTGAGTCCTGCAAAGAGCGACTTAATTCGAGACATTAGCTTGAAATTTGACTTAGAACCCATTTGTAAGAATACTAGGCTTATGAGAAAATAGAAAGAAGCGAGGGTACCCAGCCCATGAATCAATTCAAGACTCGACCAAAGAATCAGGCATCCAATCAGGTAACCAGTCAGGTAACCAGTCAGGTAAAATTTTCGGCTCGTGATGAAGTTCGAATGAGCCTCAATCTATCAGGTCAAAAGATATTAGGAGCAGATATCAAATGCATCGCTTGCCCTGAGTGTTTGCTAGAAATCAAAAAATTAAAGCAAAACCTACGAAATCATGCCAATGACTTTGCACAAATGCCGCTTCCGGCGGGAGACAGTCATTCTGCCATACTGATACGGGAGCTTGTCTTGAAGTTGAGAAATCAATGGGAGCCTCCATATAAAGAGCTGGAGCTCTGCCACTGTCGGCAGATTGCCACTGAAGTTGTTGATGCCGCTATTGTTGGCGGTGCCCATCGGGTTGCAGAAATTGCTGAGAAAACAAGTGCCGGGACAGCGTGTGGGACTTGTCGTCCGGTGACTCAACTATTAATAGACTACCGCTTAGGGGAGGACGAAACTTAAGTGGTGGCCAAATAACTAGTGCTCGGTAAGTTTCAAGTAGCTGCTAATTGACCGGCCTTTAAGTTTTCTTTTTGCTAGGCTTTTCAATTGCAGGTAGCAGAGTTTTTGTCGCTAAATAATGTTCAAGCATGGGGCCAAGCTTTCGCCGACAAGATCCGCCGCAAGGCCCAACGCCGGCGGTGGTCTGATCAAAAATTTCATTTAAAGTTTGTGCGCCTCCGACAATTGCCGCTTCAATTGTTTCTCGCGTGACATTGTTGCACAAACAAATGATTTCAGATTTTTTTTTATTTCTCGGTCTCGAATCAGGCGGATTCATGGGTTTTATTATCGCTCGCTGAGATTTGAATATCCGTAGTTTCAAGGGCTAAAGTGAGGGCATTTAAGACTTGCAGTTTTATTTTCTCATAGGTGCCGGTAAGATAGGCCCCTGATGAGAAAAGATGTCCGCCGCCGCCAAGTGATTCGGCAATTTCTAGAACATCAAATTGGCCTTTGCTGCGAAGTGAAAGCTTAAATTTTTGTGGGCCATCTTCACGTATAAGAGCGGCCGCTTTTAAAGTGTGAATATTCATCAACAGGTCGATCACATCGTTGCTGTCGTCGCTGTCGATTGAGAATTTCAATAAATCTTTGGCATGGAGTTTTAGTACGGCAAGTCTTCCATTTGAGAAGTACTCGATTTGGCCAAGTGCATGAGCTAGAAATTCCATTTTTTGAACCGTGTAATTTCCAAAAAGTTTGAGATGGATATCTTCGGCTTGGATATTGTGTTTAAGAAGCTCAGCGGCAATTAAATGAGAGCGTGAGGAGTTTCTCACAAAACGAAACAGCTGAGTGTCAAAAGCAATACTCGTATAAAGCGCGCGTGCAATATTGCGATCTAGCGAAATGCCAAGCTGTTCAATTAAGTCGTAGGTGATCTCACCAGTACTTGCGGCGAGTGTATCAATGAATGAGCCGACCGTGGGGCTTGGGCCTTGAACCAAAATTGGATGATGATCGATAAAAAGAATTTCACTCGCCTGAGTTTGAAATTCAGAAAACAGCGGCTCAAGCAATCTTGAATCATTGGTGTCAAAAATCAGCACGAGATCGGTTTTGCCAATTTTGCGAGGTTGATCTTCATAAATCTCGATAAGATGTTCTGCCTCAAGAAATCGATATTTCTTTGCGGTAGCGTCGACATTTAAAATGCGTACGTTTTTATTCATTTTCTTAAGAGCATGAAAAAGGGCGATTTCGGAGCCTAGGCCATCGCCATCACATTGCCTATGTGTACTTAAAATGATGTTTTGGGCGTTTTGTATCTTCTGAGACAGGTTTTTAAGCATTTTTTTTACACCATAAAATCTTGCAAAAGCGCTCTTAATACTTAGGATACAGGGTATTTAGAATACTTGCATCTTATCAGATGTCCTACCTCTAATTTGACTCTAGATGGCCATAACGCACAAAATCAAGCCTAAAAGCGAGGGCATAAAACAACCCATTAGAGTTGGAGCTTTTGACGTTGCGCAATCAATGGGAATTAGCTATACAGTTGAGCCTTTAAATGACCAAGGAGCAGGCATGCCAGAAAATGACAAAGTTGGAACTGATAATCTTCCATTGACGATTCGCGGAAAACTTAAACTCGAAGAAGAACTGAAGCGTCTTATTACAAAAGAGCGTCCGTCTATAATTAAAGCCATCGAAGAAGCGCGTGCCCACGGAGACATCAGCGAAAATGCGGAATATGAGGCAGCCAAAGAGCGCCAAGGCATGGTTGAAGGCAGAATACTTGAAGTCCAAGGTCAATTAGCTGGAGCGCAAATTGTAGATACAGCTCTAATTAAGAGCAATCGAATCGTTTTTGGCGCTCACGTTGTTTTACTCGACACTGAAACTGAAGAAAAAGTGAGTTACCAAATTGTCGGAACTGACGAAGCTGATGTTAAGCTAGGGAAAATATCTGTTATGTCTCCGCTGGCGCGCAGTCTGATCGGAAAAGTTAAGGGTGATGTTGTTCAAGTTCGAAGCCCAAAAACTGAAAAAGAGTTTGAAGTGATCAGTTTTGAGTTTAAGTAAGGGAATCGCTATTTAAATGCGATTTTTTCACTTCGGATTCGCATTTTAAGAATCTTTGCTCATAATTTGACTGGTAATTTGACTGGTAATTTGACTGGCGTTGACACCTCCTCAGAGGTGAGGTGACATATAAATTATGAAGCCGCCAATACCAAGATCTAGATATTTGGAGCCTCCCAAAGAGAAAAATAACTCCGGGTTTAAAACCTTTATGGGCTTTTTTCTAATTTCCTGCATATTGGGATTGGGAGTTAAAGTCTTTTTTGCAACTGAGCGATTAACTCCTTTTTTACGGGAGGAGCTCAATACCAGGCTCCCCCAGTTTCAAATCTCATTTAAATCAGTGGAGCTGCATCTTGCAAATGGATTGCTGCCGGCATTCTCCTTTGAAATTAAAGACATTGAGGTTTCTTATAAAAGAACATGCGCAGTAGTAATCCCCCCAATTCGGATTCAAAAAGCAAATCTACCAATCAATTTGTTAAAGTTATTTGAGCGCAAATTCGCTTTTTCTTTAATTAGTGTACATAAAATCGAAATGGATATCGAAAATTTTCAAAACAGCTGTCCTGACCGAACAGGAGCTTCTGTTGCGTTAAGCCCAGCGGCGCCGTTAGTTGTGGAGCCCGCCACTAAAACGAATACGACCACTCCCCAGGCAGCATCAAATATCCTTATGAGTGAAAATGTCTTCTGGGATGACCAAAGGCTTTCTAAAATTGGTGAAGTGGTTTCAGGCATTGAGTTCGACGAAATAAAATTTTATTTTGATCAGCATCAAAAACATCTCGTATTTAAGAATTTTAATTTGCGCCAGCATAATATTGATAATCAATTAAAGGCTTCTTATCGGTTGAAATCTGAGTTCGTCTTGCCGCCAGAGTATAGTCATGGAGAGGTGCTGCCAGTCGCATTTATTGATGCTGAACTAAATGCTGAAAAGATGAATTTCGATATTTCGGCTCAGATTTCTGAAGGGCATGTGCAGATTCATTCGGTAATAACGCCAGGTGCGCATAGCCCGATGATTGAAATGAATTTGAATGCGAAGCAATTGCCGGTGTCTTCTTTGGCAGGCTATTTAACGAAGTTAGGTTTTCTGCCACCGAATACTCAGCCTAAGTTCGTTTGGTTGAATTTTTCAGCTCTTGTAAAAGGCCGTCTTGATCAACTTAAACAATTGCCTATTGAAGCGAGTGAAATTCTTGTTGATGGAGAATTTGGCCAGGCGACAATTGCGCATCTGGTGCGTAACGCCGATGGATCTTTATCCGATTTTATACTTGAACTTACGAAGGTCCAGGTGCAAAAAGCAATTGAGCTCTTAGGAACGAAGGGGCCCGACGGCATATTTAGTCAGTTTGGAGAGCTTAACGGGCAGTTAATTTTTAAATCAGCGAAATTTGTTGAGTTTAAGGGTGAGTGGCAAGATGCTGCGCTTAAATTTTCAAGACACGGCAGTCGCAGTGAGCAGCAAATTGAAAATCTTAAAATAAGTTTAGCTTTCGCTGATAATCGATGGCGCGGTAAAATCTCAAATATAGAACTTGAAAACGGTAATTTTGATGGAGAGGTACGGCTCAATTTCGACCATTCTTTTGATGATGGAGAAATTGAAATCGTAAATGATAATTTAGAGTTTGATCCGGCTGTACAGAAAAGCATGTTCTTTGGAGCTGTTTCGGGAGTTAAATTAAACGGTAAAATGAGCATTCGAAAATTTTTGATCCAATCTTGGAGCGGAGATTTGCAGGTTCGATCACTTGAGTCTGACGGGCTTAGCTTTAAGCATGCAAAATTGTTGAGTCATTTTAACGGCAGCAAACTCACCATTAGTGCGAAAGTCGCTGAAGGAGAATACAAGTACAATAATGAAATGCGAAAAATAGAAAAGCAAATTTTCTTAAATTTTGAAGATCGAAATGAAAACCTGATTTTCACTAATATGAAAGTTGAAATCACGCAAAATGACGGAGCTTGGAGTTGGAAGGCAATGAAGTCGAGTCTGCTAGAGGATCGAATTCAATTTTCAAGTTCAGGTGACGTCGGTTCAAGCGAATTACTTTCAGGTGAAGTGAATCTTGATTTTCCTAATGCCAAAAAACTGGTTTGGCAGTTTCAAGGTAACTGGGATAGCCTCAAACTGACTCCTATTTCTCCCAATTTGAAGAGTCTAATAGGCAAAAAAGCAGACTTCAAAAGTCTTGGCTTAAATATTAAAGAGTAAGAGTCCAACTGAGCATTTCAATAGAGTTGGTTCGTTTTGTACAATATTTTTTCAAAGCAAAGGGCGAGAACTTGAGAGATTCCGCCGCTTAAACGTTCACTGAGGTTTTTCTTAACATTGAATTTTACTTTGAGAACTTGAGCGTCTTTGGAATGACTCATAAGATAGTCATCACTGGTCTGGATATGATCAATGAGGCCAAGTTTTAGGGCCTGCGTACCATA
The DNA here is from genome assembly GCA_043784965.1 of Bdellovibrionales bacterium. Classification (GTDB taxonomy): domain Bacteria; phylum Bdellovibrionota; class Bdellovibrionia; order Bdellovibrionales; family JAMPXM01; genus JAYTQQ01. The sequence goes on along the minus strand of JAYVXS010000108.1, from coordinate 10,441 downwards.
CCAATGTTCGCCAGTCGCCACTTCTGATAAGTTGAGAGTGGGGCGGTTTAAACCAACAAAACTTTTGAAAAGCAGATGAGTATCCTCGAGCTGAGATTTGAATTTTTCCATACCTTTTTCGGTAATTTCACCAAGGATGCTAACCGTTCTTTTATATTCGCCTGCGGTGACCTCTTCATACCGGATATCATTTTTCTTAAGCAGTGAATGAAAATTTGGCAAGCTTGCTACCACTCCAATGGAGCCAAAAATAGCAAATGGTGCGCCTAGAATACGATGTCCCACGCAGGCCATCATATAGCCTCCGCTTGCAGCAACTTTGTCGACAGAAACCACGAGTTTAACTGATTTTTCTTTTAGTCGCATCAATTGAGAAGCCGCCAGGCCATAGCCGGTTACCATTCCACCGGGGCTTTCAAGGCGAAGTAAAACTTCATCTTCTGCTGTAGCGACTTGCAAAATCGCAGAGATTTCTTGCCTGAGTGATTCGACCGCTGAGGCCTTTAAATCACCTTCAAAATCAATTACAAAAATTTTTCGCTTTGATTCTTTGGCTTCCTTGCTCTTTTTTTTGTGCTCTTTTTTTTCTTCCTTTTGCTTTTGCTTGAATTTTTTCTTGTCTAGAATTTCGAATTCTAAAATCTCTTTGAAGTGGGTAAAACTTTCTCCAAGGTCTTGAGTTTCGAGTTCCGGTTTAAATCGACCTCGCGCTATTAAAATTGCAATGGCAAAAACTACCAAGAGAATCGCCATGACGATAAAAGAAGTTTGTGCGGCAAAAAGTATGAGTGAATTTAATATTTGCATCGTTTTGAGACCTTCATTTTTAAGAGTCAGTAACAGTTCTAGTGCTTTCCTAGACAGAAGTCATGAGGTACCTCAAAGGATTTATTTTTATTTTTTATTGAGCAATCGATTTCAGCAGCGCTGAGGCTGGCAAACGAATATAGCATGCCAAGGCCCAAAAACTGCGGCGGTCCCATAATCCCATAATCCCATAGATTGCATTAGCCCGGATATTTCATCAGTTTCGTCGTGAAATCGCTGATTTGCAGACTGGTCTGGCGCTTGAGGATTGGCAATGTGCGATGACCAAATTCAGAGATTTTCTTTTAATCTTCGAAGTAAAGTCCGATAGGAGCCATAGGAGCCATAGGAGCCATAGGAGCCATAGGGAGCCATAGGAGCCATAGGGAGCCATAGGAGCCATAGGGAGCCATAGGAGCCATAGGAGCCATAGGAGCCATAGGAGCCATAGGAGATAGAAGCATGAGACGTCCAAACTATCAAAATTTGTGCCGACTAATGGTTGCGATCATCATAGGTTTCTTTTCCATTGGCTTAAGGGCTATTGATATCCCGCCGGAAGATTTGACCAGTGATTTGACCAGTGATTTGACCAGTGATTTGGCCAGTGATTTAAATAAATTAAAGCAACGTCGAAGTGATTTTAAAAAGGATCAAGTCTATTTAGCTGAGCGTGAGCAGTTAACCACCGAAGAAAGGGAGGATCTGCAAAACCTGCTGAAACGACGTGAAGTAGATCAAGCCAATCTCGAAAAAAGTCGTCAAATATTTGTGCGTTCGCTTGAAAAGGCTGATGACTTGGACGCGGTCAGGCGAGAAGCTATCGAAGAAAAATTTCAAGAGCAAAGAGAAAATCAGCAAATAAGGAGAGAGAAAAAATACATTCGAATGCTTGCGCGGCGTGAGCAAACTATTAACCAGGCGAATATTGAAATAGATGGGAATTTGGAATACGATCTTCATATTCCAAAAAAACGAGATCATGCAAGGCCGCGTAGTAGATCTAAAAACAAATAGGATTATACGAATTTGTTTCATTTTTCGCGGCCAAAGGTCTAGACTTTTGATAATAGAGTTTTTTATTTAAACTTTGAGTCACAATGAAATAGCATACTAAGTACGGATCACGATGTAGAAGGTAAAGCTTAATGGCTCCAACCGCAGAAAATATTTTCACACTCTTAATTGTTTATCAGTTTAAACATTTTTTGGCTGATTTTCCTCTTCAACGCGAATATATGCTCAAAAAAGTTAGCCCGAACTGGGATTTTTTTCTGCCGCTGTGTTTACATAGTGGGGTACATTCATTCCTTACGCTTTGTATTGTTTTTGCATTTTCAGTTGGTCATTTGTGGTGGCTTGCTCTTGTGGATTTTGGAATTCATTTTTTTATGGATCGAATTAAATCAGGCCCCCGTTACCTTGGTAGATTCAACGATCGCGATAAGCCGGGATTCTGGAATGCCCTTGGCTTCGATCAAATGGTGCATCACTTAACCCATATGTATTTGGTATGGGCTATTTTACATTTTTGAGTGGGTTTTAGATAGATACAAATATCTTAATTAGTCATGAGAAAAAGCTAATTATTTTTTAATATCAAACTCAGCAAAGCGTGCCATTATTTTATTAAAGGAAATTGCGATTTCTTTGAAGTGATCATCCTTGCGAAAATGAATCTCTTCAAATTTACCCGTGACCTGAAAGTCTTCCATGTGTCGAACCAGTCTGTATATAGGGCCAACTATTCGGTTTGATACCACCAGCCCCAGATAGCAAGCGACGATGACAAACAAGATAAGTGTCGAGAACATCATGATTTCACTTGTTGTTACAAAATCAAATCCACCCATGCGAAGTGTCATGACTTTTTCAATTGTAAAGGCAAAAAACATTCCAAGTGACAGAAACAAAAGGCCCATGCAAACAGCATATCTGAGGAGCACGAATTGAATATTTGAATTTACAATTAATTTTCGGCTGTACCAAGGGAGTCGTTTGCTGGTTTGATCAGTTTGCATCTTGTTGCCTTCGTATGGTGGTTTCATTCCTATACAGTATGTACTGAATTAGCTTGTGAAGTCTATACTTCTAAAGTCCAATCTTATTTAGTTCCAAAGCAGTGCCAGCTGGTGAAAGTGTAGAGAGTAAGGTAGAATGAAGAATATAATTGGCTTTTCGAATTTGATTGATGTCCGCAGAAAAATTCCAAAGCCATTCGTGAATCATAAGAAACGAAATCTGAACGGCGTCAGATTTCTCAAGTTTTAGCAGCAAGTCCGCATCATATTCGAAGATAATTTGGTTCGAAGTAGTCAGTGTTCTGCGAACTATTGCTTGGTATACGGCGATGCTTCCAGTACTGGAGCGACACCAAGCTGGTATGTGAACGTCTTTTTCGTCAACGTTAGTTAGTCCGCGGACGTTGGCTCGCCAAATATACTTTTTGGATTCATCGTGATTCATGATGAGCTGAGAAAATTCTTTAAACGACGCATGCCATTTTGGATATTTTTCACTAATCAAATATGAAATGCGTTTAAAAGAATCCTCTAAGCTTTCGGCATTAAAAATATCAATACGTCGTCCGTAAATATTCTTAGTGAGAACAAAGTCCAGACTTTGGAGTTCGGATTTGGTTGAGCAGCGCACGATATTGCCACCGTTTCCCACAGCGACTCCGCCGGCGATGGCAAAGTCATGCAGTATAAGGCTGAGTAATAAAATACCAAGAATTCTCTTCATGACTTCTCCGATAGTGGCGACAAGCTAAAAAGCTGGATTGAAAGCTGGTAAACTTCAGTCGGCTCTTGACCCTCAAGTAGGAGCGCCATTTCAGTCTGAAATTTAATTATTTTCTTTTTCGCAATTTGAATTTTAGAAGGGTCGATGGCAAGGGTAATATTTGAAAAATCACGCTGGGCAAATGGCTGTTCATCAATTGCTATTGATGCTTTTGTTAAAATTTGCTTATGGTAGCGTCTAATTGCCGTTGATGGGGTGCTATTGACCCTCAGATACTCATTGGTCGCGAACCAAAAATTATCTTCAGATCTGACCAGTCCGAGACGTTGCAATCGCCGCAGCGCATTCCTTGCTTCGAAGTTGTTTAGGTGTAGCTTTTTCGAAATGGCCCCAATAGTCACTTTATTGCCCTTGAGCGAAAGCAAAGACAAAATTGCACTGTAATACCATTCTGAGATCACTGTAAAAGTATCAACTTCAAGTGAGCTAAACTGTAAATTCGAGCTTTCAATCTCCTGAAGTCTGTTTATGGCAAATTCTTTACTTTCTTCAGTTTGCGGGTTTTCGAATTCCAAGAGATTCAAAAAATACTTTTGCTTATTGCGATTCCACTTTAGCCGTTTGGCGATGAGTGCTGCTGTACCTAGACTCGGATGGCGTTTTTTATTAAAAATGAGGCTGATATAAGCAGGTGAAAGGCCGATATTTTGAGAAAAGGCGCGCAAAGAATACAGACGATTTTTCTTTTTTCGAAGCAAAAGCTCATCCTCGAGAAGGCTTACGTAAGATTTTTCGTAGAGTTGAGGCATGCCAACTTGTATTCGATTATCTGGCCTTTGTAAACAAAATATAATTATCTGTTAACAGCTGTAAACGAATAATCGTACGAGCTGGTGTAACACTATTGTGATGTATTTGTATTTCACCTAAACTTAAAACATCGAAAGGCTAGTGATTTGAATGAATTTTAATAGGTATTTGTATTGGCAGCCTCAATGCAATTTAGTAATTGATCCGGGTTGCAAAATCCCCCTTATTAGAATTCAAGGAATTTATACTTTTGATGAGAGGGTTAAAGGCCCTCGCAATTGGGATAAATTTAATTTTACCTTGATGCGAAAATCAATTAACTTATCGCCTTGTTCCGTCCCTGCTCCAATTTGCATTGCTCCGTCAGCAACAGTTTGTTCGGCCACTGGTTGGACGCCATGTCTTGCTCCTGGCTGTGCTCCAGAAACATTGTCCTGGACTGTTGCTGGCGTGAACTGTCAGGGTCCTGTTGCGGCAACGAGTGCGGGTAGTGATTCAAACATTGTTGTTTCAACCAATGCCAATACAGGATTTGCGATATTCAATTGAAGTAATTCTGGAAGTGGAGTGTTCAATCCCATTCTAAATGCCGGGGCGACATGCGCGCCACCGCCAACACCGACACCAACACCAACACCAACACCAACACCTACGCCGACACCAACGCCGACACCAGATCCGGGCATAGGAAGGTGGGGATGTCATGGGACAAGTCACGGAGGGCCGCCCGGGACTAGGTCTTGTGACGATCCATTCTTTTCAATGCCATGTAGCTTAAAGCCATTGCCAGCAGTGGCAAATTGTAAGGACGGCGTCGAGCTATTCAATTGCAAATGCGTTCCGTAGTTATTTAAAAATTTTATTCCACTATCACAGTCCCGCGCTGAGGAAATTGCTGAAATGCGCGAATTTGCTAAAGCAAGATTTGTTTCGGTGAGCTACCAATCTGGCAAAAAAGCTCCTCAAGCAATTGACCGATGAGACCTAAGTCAGTAGTATCCGAGTATGAGAATAAATCATGATCCGATTCGCCTTCATATCAGCGAGCAACTTTTGCAGGCTCTGCAGAAAACCTATCCACAGGCTGCTGTTGGTATTAGCGAACTTTATCAAGCGCTTCTTGAACCTCCAAATCCAGAGATGGGTGATCTAGCATTTGGCTGTTTCGTGCTTTCGAAGCTTTTGAAAACGGCGCCAGCCTTAGTTGCAAAACTCTTGCAAGAAAATTTGCAGCCCGGAGAGGTAATCAGTCAAGCCATTGCGGCGGGCCCTTATTTGAATCTGAAGATTCAAGTTAAGGCTCTCGGCCAATTCGTTTTACTGCCAATTTTAACCAGACAATATTTCAGTAGAAAGCTCACTGAGAAAAATCCACGCACTATGATTGAGTATTCTCAACCCAATACCCATAAAGAACTTCATGTGGGTCATATGAGAAATCTTTGCCTCGGTGATGCGTTAGTGCGGATGTTGAAGTATTCAGGAGCTGAAATTTTGACGGCGACCTTTCCGGGAGATATGGGTACTCATGTTGCCAAATGTTTATGGTATTTAAAGCTTCATAATAAAGAGACTTGGCCTTCAGCTAATCGCGGAGAGTGGTTGGGCCGGATGTATTCGAGGGCTCATATTAAGCTCGAGGATGAAGAAGCAACGCCGATAGGGGTGCAAAATAAAACAGAGCTAACATCAATTATCAAAGATCTCGAAGGGGGCCAGGGTGAATATTATAAGCTTTGGAAAGAAACCCGCGAATGGTCCATTGATTTGATGAAGCAAGTTTATGTGTGGGCCGATGTAAATTTCGACTATTGGTATTGGGAATCAGAGGTCGATGCTGACAGTGTTAAGTTTGCTAGGAAGTGTTTTGCAGAAGGCAGGCTTGTAGAAAGTCAGGGCGCTATTGGGATCGATCTAGAGAGTGAAAAACTAGGCTTTTGCTTATTACTTAAAACCGATGGTACTGGGCTCTATGCTACTAAAGATCTTGAATTGGCTAGGCGAAAATTTGAAGATGTGCAAATTGAAAAGAGTATTTATGTAGTTGATACTAGGCAGTCCCATCATTTTAAGCAAGTTTTTCGCGTTCTTGAAATTTTAGGATTTGAACAGGCTAAAGCCTGTTTTCACTTGCAATATAATTTTGTTGAACTGCCAGAAGGTGCGATGAGTTCTCGAAAAGGAAATATTGTTCCGCTTTTGAGTCTAATTCATCAAATGGAACAGATGGTTAAGGATAGATATCTTTTACGATACAAAGATGAATGGACACAAAACGAAATAGAGCAAACCGCGACAATGATTGCGAAGGGGGCTATTCGTTACGGAATGCTCAAAATTGACACGAATAAAAGCATTGTTTTTGATATGGATGAATGGCTAAAAATTGACGGTGAGTCTGGCCCCTTTATTCAGTACTCTTATGCTCGAATTGCTAGCCTTGGCCGAAAGCTTGGTTATGATGCAAAAATTAATTTTAAATTCGAGTTACTCACTCATGTAGCTGAAAAAAATCTTTCTTTGCAGCTCATGAATTTTAATACAGTGGTGGCAAATGCAAGTGAGTCATACAAGCCAAATGCACTTTGCAGTTATCTCTATGATTTGGCCAAAAAGTTTAATGTATTTTATCATGATTGTCCGATAGCGACCTCAGGCAGTACTGAGCTCACAAATGCAAGGCTCGCGCTGGCTATGGCGACAGGGCTTGTCATCAAACAAGGCTTAGCTCTTCTTGGCATTCCAGTTCCAGAAAAAATGTAAAGTGTAATGCCGCGGACAAGTCCGAAATTCACAAATCTGAAATTGAAGTCGAGATCGGCCAGCGCTAGCCCGGATATTTCATCAGTTTCGTCGTGAAATCGCTGATTCGCAGACTGGCCTGGCGTTCGAGAGACCTTTGAGTGAGGGAACCTCAGGGCAGGTTGTCGCAACGAAAATGGACAATGAATAATGGACAATGAATAATGGACAAATATGTCACCCGTTATTGGCAAAAAGTCCCAAAAAAATGCTGCAATAGATTGAGTGTGGCCGCCCGTACTAAATAAATTGGCCGGCAATTTGCTATTAATAGTTTATAAATAGGAGGGGGCTATGTATTTCATAATCTATGTCATTGTAGGCTTAATAGCAGGTTGGGTGGCAACAGAGGTTTCTTCGATTTATAATCCACATCAGTTTTACTCCAATGTTATAATTGGAACGATCGGTTCTTTACTTGGTGGCTATATCTTTGAAATTTTAAGTCTTGCGAATTTCACCATTTGGGTGGCAATTGGCATGTCCATGGTTGGCGCCACTTTATTTCTAATCTTGGTAAAATTGTTTTCTCGACCACAACGAAAATCTTCAGTTTAATTATAAACTTGTTGGTTGCCTGTATCACTTCTATCCGTGATACCGGCAATTAATGCGTCTTCGGTGGAAACACTAAGATTGGCAACTGTGAGTTTCTCATGAGTTGACGAGTCATGCTGCCCAATATGAGTGAGACGATGGGGCCGGTTTGATTGGTCATTGCTATCATACTGGCTCGTGAACTAAGTGCTTGATCGAGTATTACCTTTGATAGTCTTTCACGATTTCGGATTAGGCTAAATTCAATTTCTACGTTCTCATTCTTTGCGAGGGCCAGCATTTCGGAGGAGCTCTTTCTTGCTTCGCTTTCAACGGACTGAATGAAGTTTTCAACTCTGGGCCAGCCGCCAATGAGTCCCGCGTTTTCAACAATGCTCATTCCCTCAGGGGTAGTCAAAACATGTAGGAGTGTAATTTTAGCCTTTAAAATTTTTGCTAGTTGAATAATATATTCAAAATCATGCCGGCAAGCTTTTGAGAAATCTGTGGGCACTAAAATGCTTTCAAATTTTTTAATGGGGTCAGACTTGGAGTTTACCACTAAAACAGGGAGCGGTGACTCGGCTACTAAAGTCTCAACAAACGAACCTGGAAAGGACAGGAGTCGATCCTCGTCCTGAAGATGAGTGATAGCCGCAATTATGCCAACCGCATTTATTTTTGCAAAGTCTATTATCGCTCTTACCGATTGCTTGCGAGAATTGATTGTTTGAAGAATCAGTTCAGAGGCATCGGTAGCGCGGGTCTCAAAATCTTTGAGGTTTTCAGCTGCGATTTTTCTTGCAAGCCGCATAAACTCATTGCCCCACTCGTCGTTAAAATGAGTCGGCCAAGAAAGAAGATCAGGACTGATCGTTGAAACCAATTGGCTTCTAAAGGATGCTTGTTCTGAAAAATTGAAAATCGTAAGAAAAGCTTTTGAGAGTTCTTTTTGTGCTTGTGATAATGCATTTGCGCTGACCAAGATTTTTGGTTTCATTTGTTCCCCCTAAATTGAGGTCTATGCGTGTACCTTCAACTGAGGATTTGCAAACATGATGCCAAAGCTTTTGACAGATTTACTGCGCGACTAGTCGTGCAGTAAATCTAATTGGCGGTACCTTTGCGAATTGCATTAGTCGCGGAGGCACGTTCGCTCGAAGGCAAGCTCTTAATTACTTCTCTTATTTGAGTTTGAGTCAGTGAAGGTGACTTTTGAGCCAGACATTTTTTAAAAAGTTTTTCAAATATCCCGGGGGGCATTCCCTTTGCAGCGGCCTCATTGGCGGTGATATCGACTTCTTGTCGTTGGGCGATAAAAGTAATTTTGTTATTGCCGGCATCTTCATTTTTTTCACATTTACTTGCGCGGACGTTACCTAGGATTTTATCTTGGTTAGCATCTTCTGAATAGAGAAAATTATAAATCGAGACTCCAAGAATACAAACTAAGAAAGCAAGAGCGACAATCACTAAACTAACTGGGTCAAAGGCTTGCGCCTCCTGAAAAAAAATATTCTGAAGTGATTGACTAGAATTCAATCGAGCCTCGATTTCATCTAACATCAAATCAAGTGCCTTAGTTTTCTTGAATTGCTTACCTTTATACGAAACGCGGCCGCCATCGAGGATCTTAAACTCTTCGCCATTTGATGAAATTAGTTTATTTGTAATTTGTTTGAAACTTGAAAGAGGCGTATCCAAGCCAACATTTTTTTTAGCTAGATATTCGGCGATTCCTGTGGATTCTTCTTTCGTCAGAAAAGGCCTGATATTTTTTAAGAGCTCGCCAATATTTTTAGAGTGATTCAAGATTTCAGAGGCAATCGCGGCCTGAAATCTTGCTTCGTTCAATGCAGAATCAGCGAATGCATTTTTGGCGTACACTTGCGTGAAGATAAAAATAAAGCTGAGAATTGAATTTGCAAAAAGCTTCACCAATCACCTCATTGTTTTTAAAAATTCAATGCCTTAGCTATAAAGTGTTGCAGAGTCCGGCCTATCTGGAAAGTCCAATTCCCAAGGCTTGCCATTTGTTTATGCCCAAGGTCTGAGACAAAGGCGATTATTTCTCCGAAGACGGGCTACAGGCGAAATCTTGAAATCACTCCCTATATGAACGCTTCTGGTCCGGGAGTAAGGCTTCGCTATCATGAATTTGAAGAGACATCACCTTGTTCATCTAGCCCGGATATTTCATCAGATTTCTGTTGCAATCGCCGCTTCGCTAGTCTGGGCGCTTCGCTCCTGGTGTTTACGAGACCTTTTCGTTGCGACAACCTGCCTTGAGGTTGCCTCACTCAAAGGTCTCTCAAGCGCCAGACCAGTCTGCGAATCAGCGATTTCAAGACGAAACTGATGAAATATCCGGGCTAGGGGGCCGAAGACTTCTGAGCGTTATATTCAAGAAGCCATTTCTAAAATGCATCTTAGGTGAAGGGCTTTTGGAGTATGTCCAATAGAGTGTTCACAATAGAGTGTTCCCAATAGAGTGTTCCCAATAGAGTGTTCAGTGCCAGACATGAGGCCAATCGATAGTCCGGCTCCTTATTTTTACATTCATAGGTCTAGATCAAGTCACCATCGCGAGATCTGAAATGGCTCGCGTTCAAAACTTTGCTATAGTTGCTTCAAGGACTTTTGGTGACCAAGAAAATTTTTGGGAGATTATAGCAACGTGCGAAATGCAGCCCTGTTACTGTTTTTTTGCGGAATTCAATTTTCAGCGGCTCACGCCAAG